>NZ_DATCTO010000017.1 GCF_036567905.1 Candidatus Binatus sp. | reverse complement strand
CCTCGGCTTTTTCACGAGGGCGCGCTCAAACCCGCGCAATTTGCGCGAGCCAGCCGACCGCCTTCAAACGTATTACTGCTTGGCCGGAGCCGGAGCACCACCGGTCGAAGGAGCCTTCGCTGCCATCGGAGTTCCCGGAGGCGGAGGAGGCACGTAGCCTTTGGGCTGCGCCGCAACCCATTGCTCGCACGCGGGAATGTCCTCTTGTTCGACCGATTCCTGCTGCATAATTTGCTGATCCGACCAGCCCTTCTTCTTTAAGTAGTGCACGCCGGGACACTTGACGGCCAAGTTGAAATTTCTTGACGTCGACGTCTGTGTGCTAGATACCGGCGCCGTGGAACCGGCTGCCGTGCCGCTGGTGCTTTGGCCCGCGCAACCGGCGACTAGCAATGCCAGCCCCGAAGCCAGCGCCAATCCGATCTTCCGTTTCATGGCATCCTCCTTCAATCTAGGGACCCCTCCACTAACCGAGCTAACATGGCTGTCCGCCGCTCGTTTGAGCAGGGCCAAAATACACCGTCTGGAAAAATTAGCAAACCCCCCGTAATTCGGTCATAACGCCTGGAACACAGTTCGTTCACCCCGCTGCGACCGGCGTGCGCGGCCTTCAAAACAGGCAAATTCCAGATGCGCAAGGGTTTCGAAGGTCGCCGCCATCACATGGAATATCGGCCGTTCTTCGCCCCCAAATATTTGTTGCGCGATCTCGAACGCCGTCTGCGGCGCCTTGCGCGTCAAATCGAGCATTTCAGCCTCTCGATACCGGTGATGTTCTATCAATTGATTGGCGCGATGACGATGGTCGTGATACACGCCGCCGTGCGCCGGCAAAACCAGCTCAACCTCGAATTTCTGGACCTTCACCTGCGAGTTGAGGAAATCGCCGAGCGGGTTGGTTCCCACCGCGTCCGGATAGATACCCACGTGTGGAGTAATTTTGGGCAACAGATGATCGCCCACGATCATCACCTTCTCCTTGCGCAAGTAAAGCACATTGTGACCCGGGGAATGGCCAGGCGTCCAGATCACTTCGAGTTCGCGGTCGCCGATTTTGATTACGTCGTGATCGTCGATGAACCTGTCGGGTTGCGTGACCGGACCGTACATCGACGTCCCCATCCACCCCGGGCGCATCCCGGTCGGCGCCAATTGCTCGATCGGAAATCCGTGGCGTACGAAAAACGCGCGCGACTCGGGCCGATCGTGAGGGCTCATCTTTCCGAACTCGATCATCCTGCCGGCGCGCTCGGCTTCGAGCCGATGAATGTGGGTCGTGGCGTGACTGCGGCGTCGAATCTCGCCCGACGCGCCGAAGTGATCGATATGGTGATGCGTGGCGATGATCGCGTCGAGATCCTCGATCTTGATCCCGACTTCCGCCACCGCTTCCTCGAGTGCGGCGATGCTCTCGGGCGAGTTCATCCCGGTATCGACCAGCGTCCACGCGCCGTGACAGTCGAGCAAATAAACGTTGATGATCGTCGGCCGCATCGGCAGCGGCAGAAAGATCTCGTAGATACCCGGATGAACCTCAACTATTTTCGTCGCCATCGATTACTCTAAATGACAGGTTGCGCATGACCGGGAAGTCCTTGCGCTCCGCCGCCTTTCTTCATGGCCGGAGGTCTCCGGGATCAGCCCTCGCGAGTGCAATGCGGATACTCGCGCGAGTTACTCACTCGTGCAGCTCGTCTTTCACCTGGAAAGTCACTTTGACTCGAACCTTCCAGCGCACCAATTGGTTGGCCTCGACCATTGCGGCGATGTCCTCGACATGAGCGGTGTGGATGCCTTCGATCGTGACGCCTGCGCGCGAAATTGCCAATTGCACGGCCTCTTCGACCGAGTTGGCCGAGATGCCCGTGAGCTCGATCGTTTTTTCAACCATGACGCTCAGCCGCTCCCGGGGACGCCGTTGGCCCGCGATTGTTTGACGTTTTCACTCGCCAGGCGCTACGCTCGCCCCCTGCGTAGTGGTTAGCGCACGGAGAGATCGGAAACAAGGCGACATCGCGCCGGCGTGCTATCCGGCAACCTCGATGGAAGCGCGCGATTCGTCAGCCCGTCGGGAGAGTCTGCAGTTGTCAGTCAAAATTGAGTCGCCTTCGGGCGAAGAAGCGCTCACCGAGTTCGTTCTTTTCCAGCATCGGGTTTACGAATACCGCAGCGCGCGATGGGCCGCGATGGTCCCGGTGCAGCTGCCGATCCTGATGGGCGATGGACCGTTCGCCGCCGGGCGCAAGTTCCGGCCGTTCACGGCCCGGGTCGATGGCGATATCGTTGCGCGCGCCGTCGCTATAATCGACAGCCACTATCAACGCCATTGGAAAGAACCGCTTGGGCATATCGTGATGTTCGAGGCGATGCCCGGCACCCGCGACACCGTCAAACTGATGATGGACGCGGCGTCTGAGTGGATGAAGGCGGAGGGCGCGACGGCGGCGCGAGCCGGCTGCGGATTGCTCGAATTTCCGTTCGTGATCGACGACTACGAGACCCTGCCACCCGACATCGCGCGCCAGAATCCAGCGTACTATCACGCGCTGCTCAAGGACGCGGGATTCGAAACCGAGCGCGGATGGGTTGACTATAAGATTGAGGTGACCCCGGAACTGGTCGCGCGCTACGAAAGCGCACTTGAAGCAGGCCGCCGCGCTGGTTTCGAAATCGCCGCGCTGAAGGATCTGCCGGCCGCGCGCCGACTCCGCGATTTCGAGCACACCTGGAACACCGCCTTCGCGCGTCATTGGGGCGCGACTCCCTTCAGCACCGACGAACTCGCACTGCTGTTCGAGTTCTTCGCGATGTTCGGCGCGCTCGAGACCTCGGTGCTGGCGTATCGCGACGGCCAACCGGTCGGCGCCCTGATGGTTACTCCGGCCACTCCCGACGGCGCAATTCTCAAGCCCGGCCGCAAGCTCGGCGATCACGAGAAACTAAACTTTCTCGGCATCGGCGTGCTCGAGGCGGCACGCGGCCGCGGCGTCAACCTTGCGATGGCCGCGTATGCGTACCTGCACCTGATCCGCGCGGGCGCGAAGTATCTCAGTTACACGCTCGTGCTCGACGACAACTGGCCGTCGCGCCGCACGGCGGAAAAGCTGGGCGCCAAGGTGTGCGCGAACTACGTCACCTATCGCCGCAACTTCTGAGCCTCGCTCTCGCGCACCTGGATGGCGCGTTGGCTCCGCAGCACGCTCGAAAACATCGCCACTCCCTCCAACTTGATCGTGCCAACCGCGTACAGTAGTTACAGGTGCATCCGATGGTCGTCCAGATTTACAGCATGACCTCTGTGTCCGACGCGGTTGCCACCGCCGAGGCGGGCGCCGATCTGATTGGCCTCGTCATCGCCGAGCCGGGTGTCGTAGCCGAAGCAATCGGCGCGCAACTGGCGCGCTCGATTCTTGCGGCGATCCACCCGCGCTCGCGCGGGGTAGCGCTGTCGCTGTCCGATGATCGAGACGAGATTTGCGCGATGGTTGACGCGGTGCGGCCCGACATCCTGCACGTGGCGGCGCGCGAGATCGAGCCCGAAGACTGCGCCTGGATTCGCAGCCGCATCGCGCCCGTCATGCTGCTGCGCGCGATTGCCGTGCGCACCGGCGAAACGCTCACCGAAGCCGACGCGCATCAGGACTGCGTCGATTACCTGATGCTGGATTCAGGCGCCAAGGGCCGTCCGTTTGCCGGCGCCACCGGCGAGACTCACGATTGGTCGATTAGCCGCACCGTGGTCGAGCGCTCGCGCATCCCGGTGATCCTCGCGGGCGGACTGTCCGCCGACAACGTCGCCGACGCGATCGCCACCGTCAGGCCCTGGGGCGTCGATTCGTTTACGCACACCGACGTTCCCGGCAAGCGCGGGAAAAAGGACCCGGCTCGCGTGCGGGCATTCGTCGCCGCCGCCAGGCGCGCCTTTGCCTCGGTCCAGACGCCGACTCACTAGTTTCTCCTGGCCCTCTAGGAACACGCGCGGCGACGGTTTAGAATCCAGCCCTTTCCGGACCGGGCAACGCCCGATCCACCCGGCATGATTTCCCGGGGGCAAAGTGATCCCGATTCGTTACAACTTGCGCAGCCTGATGGTTCGCCGCGCGACCAGCGTGATGACGGCGTCGGTGGTGGCGCTGGTCGTGATGCTACTGTTCATCTTGTCGGGCTTCGTCGCGGGCCTGCGCGCGACTGTGATGCGAAGCGCGATCACCGACAACTGGATCGTGCTGAGCCGCGGCACGGCCAACGAGGGCGGCAGCTTCATCTCGCGCGAGCAATACGAGATCATCAAGAGCCGGCCGCAAATCGCGACGACTCCCAACGGCCAGGCGCTGGTCTCGCCCGAGGTAATCACCGGTTTCAATCCGGTCCCCGACGCGCCGCCTTCCAGCGCGATCTTCACGCTCCTTCGCGGCGTTTATCCAATCGCCTACCAGGTCCATCGCGACATGCGCCTGGAAAGCGGGCGCTGGCCAAATCGCGGCACGGCCGAGATGGTGGTCGGCCGCAAGCTGGCCGCGCGTTTTCATAACCTCGCGGTCGGAAGCGATTTCAAATTTGGACGGCGCACTTTCAAAATTGTCGGCATCTTTTCCGATCACGACAGCGCGCGCGAGTCGGAAGTGCTGACCGATCTCGACATCCTGACCCAGGATATCCACGTCGCCAACGGCTTCCAGGTGCTTCACGTCGTGCTCAAGCCGGGCACCCATGACGACTTCGCCAAGTCACTGACGACCGATTCGCGGGTCAAAGTAGATACGATGTCGGAGCAGGAATTTTACGCGAAACAAACCGAGTTCGTCGATCAGTTGCGCGCGCTCGGCCTGATCGTCGCGCTGATTCTTGCGATTGGCTCGGTGTTCGGTGCGATGAACACGATGTACTCCGCGGTCGCGCGCCGCACCAGCGAGATCGGCGTGCTGCGCGTGCTGGGCTTCAGCCGCTTCAACGTGCTCGCGAGTTTCGTAATCGAGAGTATCGTGCTCGCGCTCGCCGGCGGCGTGCTCGGCGAGATACTCGGGGTGTTGGTCGCGTACTCGACCGGGCTGGCCAGCCAGCTCATGAACGTCGGCGAGTTCATCTTCAGGTTTCAGCTGACTGCGGGCGCGTTCGTGTCGGGAATGATCGCCGCAATTGCGATTGGCGCGCTCGGCGGATTGCTGCCCGCATGGCGCGCCTCGCGCATCGGTCTGGTCGAATCGCTGCGCTCGGTCTAAACGGGAATCATCGTGTTCAACTGGATCAAATTGGTCGAGCGCAATATGCGTCGAAATTTGCGCCGCACGATTCTGACTATCCTCACGATCGCGCTGGCCACCTTCATCTACACCGTCCTGGTGTCGGTGCCGGCTTCGATGGATCGCGTCGTCAAGGACGCGTCCGGCACGCTCCGTCTCATAATCAGCAACAAGACCGCGCCGTGGGAGGATCTACCAGCGCGTTATTGCGACGACATCAATAAAATGTCCGGCGTCGCCGCGTGCGTCGCGATCACGGGATGGTTCGCGACGTGGCGCGACGTCAGCGAGCCGGTCTTCGGCGTCGGCGCCGGCCCGGAGATAGGCGACGTGTTCCCTGACTACGCGTTGACCAACCAGCAGCGCGAGGCGAGCGCCAAAGAAAAGCGCACCGCCATCGTCGGCGAAATTCTCATGCGCAAATACGGCTGGAAGATCGGCGACACCGTCACGCTCCGCAGCACCGACTCAGACCATATGGAGATGACCTTCATCATCGGCGGCCAGATGGCGTCCAAGCGCTATCCCAACACCTTTCTCATGCGGCGCGACTACCTGATGGCGGCGCGCAAAGCGCACGGGCTGCCCGACGAAGACATCGCCTGGAACATCATCGTCCGCGCCACCAGCGCCGACGCGATGGGCCCGCTCGCCAAACAGATCGACGAGCACTTCGCCAATTCCGACGCCGAAACGCGCACCATGACCGAAAGCGACGCGCTCTCTTCCGGCCTCTCCGCCATCGGCAACATCAGGGCTATCGTGTTCGCGCTATGTCTGGTCGTGTTGCTGACCGTGCTGCTCATCGCCGCCAACTCCACGGTCATGATGGTCCGCGAACAAATCAGCGACGTCGCCGTGATGCGCGCGCTCGGCTTCAGCCGCAGCGCCGTAGCCTTTTTGTTATTCGGTGAATGCGGCGCGATCGGACTCTTCGGCGGCATCATCGGCGCCGGCGCCGCGTTCTGGATGTTCTCCGGCGGCATCACGCTCGGCGCGGCGCTCGGCGGCAACGGCGCGCTGTGGGTCACTTCCGCGCAAACCCTCAATGCGCTGATCGCCGCGCTGGCCGTCAGCATAGTGAGCGGCGTCGTCCCGATCTTCGAAGCCGTCCGGCTTCCGCCCGCGCTTGCGTTGCGCAAGGTCGTTTAGTCGGGGCCTTTAGATCGTGTCCGACACGCCGGGGATGAACAGCGGTTCCATCGCGTAGCGCGCCACGTCGGCTTCCATCTCGGCGCGCGCCGGCGCCGTTGCTTTCACGCTCGCCGCATCGAGAATATCGCGGATGAGGGTCGCGTCGCTCGAGGTATTCAGGAACAGCCCTGGCCGGCTGAGCACGAAGTGGACGCTCCTGCGGATCGCGTCGCGATCGCGAAGCGGCTCGTACCAGCTGAATTTCGGGCCGTTGCCGTTTTGCCATCGCCGCCGCGCCACCGACTTGATCGTCTGCGTCGCCACGGCGCGCTCGCGGCAGACTTTCAGCAGCGCCTCGACGTCGGCGCCGTACTGTCCGATATCCAGCATTGTAAAATTGTATGGAAACAACACCGAGTCGAACGCGAACCGCTCCAGGCTGCGGCGATGCATCGCGGCGACCTGCGAGCCGTGACCCGTGACTCCGATGAATCGCACCAGTCCCTGGGTGCGCGCCTCCACCAGCGCTTCGAGCGCGCCGCGGGCTCCCAGAGCCGTCGCCCATTCATCCTGCGCGACCAGGTTGTGCATCTGGATCAGGTCAACCCGATCGACCCGGAGCCTCTCCAGCGATCGATGCAGGCTCGCGCGCGCGCCTTCGTAGGTGCGCTCGCCGGTCTTGGTGGCGAGAAAAAACCGTTTGCGATGCTCCCGCATCCACGGACCGATCCGCAATTCCGAATCGCCGTACGAAGCGGCCGTGGCGATGTGATTGATGCCGTATTCGAGGATCAGCTCGAGCACCCCGTCGGCCTTGTCCTGCTTCATCCCGCCCAACGCGGCGGCGCCGAAAATGACCCGCGTGCTCTGATGACCGGTATTTCCAAATGGACTTGTCTCGATCACGATTCACCTCGGCGGATATTCTCACTCGTCAGCTTACCCCTTATCGCAACTGCCGGCGAAACCGCTACCAAAACGCTTGCGCTTGCTCTATGTAAATGAAGAAATCGAATTGGGAGACAAAATAGCAGATGGGTCCGATCGACAAAGGTATTTTTCTGACCAAGGGCGTCGGCAGGCACCGCGAGAAGCTCACCTCGTTCGAGCTCGCACTTCGCGACGCGCGGATCGCCGAGTTCAATCTGGTTCGAGTCAGCTCGATTTTTCCTCCCGGATGCAAAGTCGTGTCGATTCAGGACGGACTGAAGACCCTGACTCCCGGCCAGATCGTTTACACCGTCATGTACGACAACTCCACCGACGAACCGCATCGCCTGATGGCTTCGTCGGTCGGGCTGGCAATTCCGGCCGACAAGGATCAATACGGCTATCTGTCCGAGCACAAGAGTTTCGGGCAGACCGACGAGAAGGCTGGCGACTACGCCGAAGATCTCGCCGCCACGATGCTCGCGACCGCGCTCGGCGTGGACTTCGATCCCAACGTCAGTTACGACGAACGCAAGGGCGTATGGAAGCTGTCCGATAAAATCGTTCAGACGCGAAACATCACGCAATCCGCGATCGGCGATCGCGACGGTCTATGGACTACGGTCGTTACGGCCGCGGTATTCGTCAATCTACCGACGGACAAATAGCAACCAGGCCGTTATCTCGAACTGAACAGTTCGAGCCGCGAACCAACCACCGCTTTCACCGCCTCGACCGCGGCCCTCAGTATCTTGTAGGGCGCCACCTCGTTGGGCTCCGCTGCCAGCCCCGCTTCGACCCCCCGTCGCCAAGCCAGCCGCAGTTCGGTGTTGACGTGGACGATAGTCATACCGGACTTGATCGCCCTCCTGAAATCGTCGTCGTTGGTGCCCGACCCGCCGTGCAATGTCATGAAGATCCGAACCGCTGCTTTGATCTCCGCGATCCTCTCGATATTCAGCCGCTTGCGAACGTTGCCGTGAACCATGCTCTTGAGCATTCCGTGCATGTTGCCGACCGCCGGCGACAAAACGTCAACTGAGGTAGCATCGACGAATTGTTTCGCCTCCTGCGGCGTGGTCATAACGCCGACACCGTCGGGAATCTTGTCGAGCACAGCCGACGACGCACCGATCCAGCCGATCTCGCCCTCGACAAGAATCGCAGGGTTGATCGATTTGATCGCCTCGATCGCTTTCTTGGTCTGCGCGATGTTTTCCTCGAAAGGGAGCGCCGACCCGTCGAATATGATTTCGTCGAATCCCGCCTTCGCCGCCGCCTCAGCTTTGGCGATCGAGTGAGTGTGGTCGGCGTTGAGAAAAATCGGAAAGTCGTACTCGTCACGAACCGACTTTACCAACGCTGCGGCCTGTCGGACGCCGGTGAACTCGCGCTCGCCCTCGGACAGACCCACCATCACGGGTAATCTCTTGTCGCGCGCGGCGGCGACGATCGCGTTGAACGCGACCAGGTCCGAGAAATTAAAATGACCGACGGCGACTTTGTCCGCTTCCGCGCGGTTCAATACTTCACGCAGCGATGTCATATTCGGTTTTCTCTCCCCATCGTAAACACCCAGCCAGAAGAGCGTTGCATAACCAGCGCCGGACGCCGGGGCGTCCGGCGAGATTCTTCGCTACAGCAGCCTTTGCTCAGAATGACACGGGCGGCCGCCCGCTTTCTTGTGTCATCCTGAGCACGGCGAAGGATCTCGCGCGCCAGCGCGCATCGCTTCAGCACCAACGTCCGGTTACGCAAAGCTCCCATGCTAGGCCTTCTTCTCCAGGTGTCCGCCGAACTCGTAGCGCATCGCAGACAGGAGCTTGTCCGCAAAGTCGGCCGCGCCTCGCGAGCCGAAGCGTTCGTAGAGCGCGGCGGTAAGCACATGCGCGGGGACGCCCTCATCGATCGCCGCGTCGATCGTCCAGCGGCCCTCGCCCGAATCCGATACCCGCCCGGCAAATTTCTTCAGTTCCGGATCGCCAAGCAGCGCGTTGGCGGTCAGGTCCAGCAGCCACGACGCAATCACGCTGCCGCGGCGCCATACCTCGGCGACGTCGGTGAGATTAAAGTCGTACAGGTACAGCTTGGGATTGCGCAGCGGGGTGGTCTCCGCATCCACCGCATGCGTCTGCGTCCCCACGTTGGCGTTGCGCAGAATGTTCATCCCCTCCGCATACGCCGCCATAATCCCGTACTCGATTCCGTTGTGAACCATTTTCACGAAGTGACCCGCGCCGTTGGGTCCGCAATGCAGATAACCGTGCTCGGCGGTGCTGCCTTGGACCTGGTCGCGGCCGGGCGTGCGCGGGGCGGAATCGATCGACGGCGCGAGCGTGGCAAAAATCGAATCGAGATGCTTCACGACTTGCGGCTCGCCGCCGATCATCTGGCAAAAGCCGCGCTCGAGTCCCCAGACGCCACCGCTGGTGCCTGAATCGACATAGTGAATCCCCTTGGCCCGCAGCGATTCGGCGCGCCTGAGGTCGTCGATGTAATACGAATTGCCGCCGTCAACGATGATGTCGTCGCGCTGGAATCGGCGCGACAGGTCCGCCACCGTATCCTCGACGACGGCAGCCGGCACCATCATCCACGCCACGCGCGGCTGCTTGAGCTTGGCGGCGAAGTCGTCGAGTGACGACGCGGCGATGGCGCCCTCCTTCGCCAATTCCTTGACCGCGGCGGCGCTCACATCGAACACGACGCATTCGTGACCGCCGCGCAGCAGGCGCCGCACCATGTTGGCGCCCATTCGGCCGAGCCCGACCATTCCCATTTGCATCTTACTTCGCTCCTTGTTGAACCGGACCTGTATTGAAACAGTCTATCGCATCGCGGATGTTATGGCTTCCGTGAGGGTCGGTCCAAAAGGAGTCGGGATATGAGCGCCAGGAGCTTGATGGTAATGGGCACGGCGTCGGACGTCGGCAAGAGCGTGGTCGTCACCGCGCTGTGCCGTGCGTTCGCGCGCGCCGGCGTCCGCGTGGCGCCCTTCAAATCGCAAAACATGTCGAACAACGCCGCGGTTTGCCCCGGTGGCGGCGAGATCGGACGCGCGCAGGCCGTGCAGGCTCAGGCGTGCGGGCTCGAACCGAGCCCCGACATGAATCCGGTGCTGTTGAAAACGCAATCCGGAATGGGCTGCCAAGTAGTGATTCGGGGCCGAGCACGGTTTCAAATGGGGGTAAATGACTATGAGCGGTATCGTACTGAGGCATGGCCTGAGATAGTCAGTAGCTATAGCAATCTGGCGCGGGATTTTGAGCTGATTGTTATCGAAGGCGCGGGCAGTGCGGCAGAGATCAATCTGCGCCATCGGGACATAGTCAATTGGGAAATCGCCGAACTGGCCGACGCGCCCGTCCTGTTGGTCGCGGACATCGACAAGGGCGGAGTCTTTGCCTCGATCGTCGGCACGATCGAGCTGCTCGCGCCCGAGGAACGGCGTCGCGTAAAGGGAGTGCTGATTAACAAGTTTCGCGGCGATCAAAAGCTGCTGGAACCCGGCCTTCGCTTTCTCGAGCAACGCACCGGTATCCCGATACTCGGAGTGATTCCCTGGCAGCAGAGCCTGGGACTGCCGCAGGAGGACGCCGCCAGTTTGGTTGGCATCGCGACGCACCCCGGCGGCAAGCCGATAACTATCGGAGTGATACACCTGCCGAGTATTTCCAACTATACGGATTTCGATGCGTTCGAGGACGAACCGGATGTCGCCGTGCACTACTTGAGCGATCCCGCCGTGGCGCCACGGCTTGACGTTCTGATCATTCCGGGGACCAAGGACACCGTCGCCGATCTGAAGTGGCTGCGCGCAACCGGGTGGGAGAACTTGCTGGTCCGGCACCGCCGCGCGGGTGGATGGGTGCTTGGAATCTGCGGAGGGTACCAGATGCTTGGACGGCGCGTCATCGACGCCGACGGGGTCGAGAGCGATACGCTCGAAACGATTGGGTTGGGATTGCTCGAAATGGAAACGATCTTTCAGGGCGGGAAAATCACCGATCGAATACGAGCAATTCATCTGCCGACAAGCATCCCCGTTTCCGGCTACGAGATTCACTCCGGGCGCATCACCGGCGTCACGGCTTCCCGGGCGCTGTTCAGATTGACGCATCGGGACTCCAGCGCAGTGAACGAATTGGAGGGCGCACGGTCAGACGACGGACGAGTGATCGGCACTTCGATTCACGGAATGTTCGATTCGGCCGGTTTTCGACGAAACTTTCTCGACGAGATCAGGACTTCGAAAGGACTCGCCCCGCTCGAATCCGCCGCGCAGGATGATACCGACGCCAATCGCCGCACGGCCTTCGATCGAATCGCCGACGCGCTGGAAGCGAGCGTGGATATGGCGCAGGTCGCGGCGCTCGCCGGCGTTTCTCTCCGCTAGCTGTTACACTATTGAGTATTAAGCTGCTATTACCGATAAGGCTGCTTTACATGCAGGCGTCAAATCGCCAGGTCAAGCTCCCACTGACTTCGGGACAACGCCCGAAATCACGCGGTAGCCGCAAAATTCACGGAGCATGATGAACACCGGACGCACAAATGACACCTATATTTTGTGGGGCGCGCCTACGTCGCTCTATAGCGGGAAGGCAAGGTCCTATCTGATCAAGAAGCGGATTCCATATCGGGAGTTCTTCCCGTCGCACGCGGTCTACCAGACGAAGATCGCTCCCGCCTTGGGGTTCTTCGTCGTTCCAGTGCTGGAAGCTCCCGACGGCTCCATCATTCAAGACACCTCCGACATCATCGAACATCTAGAGGAGAAATTTCCCGAGCCGCGCCTCAACCCGTCAATGCCGGTGCAACGGACCGTTGCCTCGCTGATAGGAGCGTTTGGCTCGGAAGGGCTGCTCAAGATGGCGATGCACTACCGTTGGTCCTACTTGACGCAGCAAGAGAAATTTCTGCGCGCCGAATTTGGCCGTGGCGCATCCGCAAGCCGCAATCGGGCGGATCGCGACGCCGTCGCCGCGCCCTTCATGCAGGCGATGCAGGCGTACTTGCCGCGGCTCGGCATCGCCAGAGAAACCATCCCGGCCATCGAGCGCTCGTATGAGGAATTGCTCGACATCCTCGAGGCGCACTTCATGTTGAATCCGTACATTCTGGGCGGCCGGCCCAGCGACGCTGACTTCGGATTGATGGCTCCCCTGTTCGCGCATCTGGGGCGTGACCCCTATCCCTGCACCTTGATGAAAAGTCGCGCACCCAACGTCTTTCGCTGGACCGAACGAATGAACTTGCCTGACATCTTCGACGGCGAGTTCGCCGACGTGGATGCATCCTATCCGCGCGATGACAGCATTCCGGAAACCTTGGAGCCCCTCCTTACCCACATCTTCAAGGACTGGGGACCCGAGTTGCTTGCCACTGCGGACCTATACAATGCGTGGGTAAAGGGAAATCCGTCGCTGAAACCCGGGGATCTGGTTTCCGCGCAACGCGATCGGCGCGTGCACCCCACGTTGGGAAACATCAGCTTCGCGCTTGGGCGTCAAAACCTCCAATGCGCAGCGGCTCCACAAACGCTTTGGCATTTCGACAAGGTATTAAGGCGAGCACGCGCATTGTCCGGCGCCGCTGGAGCGCAATTCGAGGCGCTCGTCCAACGTACCGGCGGTGGCCGCGCGATGGCTATCACGCTCGCTCGCCCCATCAAGCGCGAGAATTACGTGCTGGTTGTCGGGTGATCTCCCCGCGCGGTTACTTTTTCATCAGCCTGCTAGGCTTACATGCAAGCGAGGTCGATGACCTTGCCGTCCTTACTCTTGCATTCCATCCCGGTCATCATGCTGATTAGGTAATCGTGCTATAGCCTTCGTGCAGCCGACTGGGAGGAACGCCCACTATGCCCGACAGAAAAGCGTGGACCGCCGATGACATGCCGGATCTTTCCGGGAAGACGATCGTCGTAACCGGTGGCAACAGCGGCATCGGCTATGAAGCCGCGCTGGAATTCGCGCGCAAGCGGGCCGATGTCATCATTGCCTGCCGCGACCTGGGCAAGGCTCGAACCGCCGCCGCTCAGATCTCCGCATCATCGCCCGGCGCCAAGGTTGAGGTGATGGAACTCGACCTCTCGAACCTCGCGTCGGTGCGCGGCTTCGCCGACGCGTTCCGTCTGGGGCATCCCGCGCTACACGTGCTGTGCAACAACGCCGGCGTCATGGCGATCCCGTATCGTCTCACGGCAGACGGCTTCGAGATGCAATTCGGCACCAATCACCTGGGACATTTCGCGTTGACCGGACTGCTGCTCGATCGATTGCTCGCCACCGATGGCGCGCGAGTGGTCAACGTAAGCAGCAACGCGCATCGCATGGGCAGCATTCGTTTCGACGATCTCCAATGGCACAACGGCTACCGCAAGTGGAGGGCTTACGGGCAGAGCAAGCTCGCCAACTTGTTGTTCAGCTTCGAGTTGCAGCGGCGAGCCGACGCATCGGGCGCAAAGCTGCTCAGCGTCGCGTGCCATCCCGGATATGCGGCGACCAATCTGCAAGCCGCGGGACCGCGGATGCAGGGATCGTCGATGCTCGAATATCTTTTCTCAGTCGGCAACAGCCTGCTCGCGCAAAGCGCCGCGATGGGCGCGCTGCCTACCGAGTATGCGGCGGTCGCGCCCGACGTCCACGGCGGCGATTACATCGGCCCTGACGGTATCGCCGAGATGTGGGGACATCCAGAAAAAGTCGGTTGTAGTGCGGCTGCTCGCGACAGCGCGGCCGCCGCCCGGCTTTGGGAAGTGTCCGAGCAGCTCACCAAGGTGCATTACGCGCTTTGAGCAGACGCCGTCGCGTCGTCGTGACCGGAGTTTTCGATCACGTCGGCAATCGCTTGGAGCAGAGTCGATTTCTTGACCGGCTTGCTGACGTGCAGGTCGCATCCAACTTGATGTGCGCGGCGCACGTCCTGTTCGAGCGCGGAGGCAGTCAGCGCGATAATCGGCGTGCGACGACGTTGGTTCGCCGTTTCCCATTCGCGAATCATGCGCACAGCGCTGTAACCGTCGAGCACAGGCATCTGGATGTCCATCAGGACCACGTCGTAGGCACGCGTCATGAAGCGGTCCAGGGCAGCCTGGCCGTTCTCCACTTCGTCGAGCACATAGCGGCTTTTCTTTAGATACGCCGCGATCAACAGGCGGTTGTCCGCCGAGTCATCTGCCAGCAGGATGCTGAGCGGGCGGTTGAGCAGATGCTCCGCGGAACCGTTTGGCGCCGTTTCACGGCGAGGCTGGGCGGCCGCATCCGCGGGCGCGGCAACGTCGGCCATTGCGTCGGAAATAGCGGCGTACAATTCGCGCCGCTTGACCGGCTTGACCACGTAATGATTCACGCCTAAGTCCTTCATCGCATTCAACCGGGTGGTCAGGCTGCTGGAAGTCACGAGGATGACGATCGGCGAATTTCCATTCGGGCCAAGCCGCATCCGCCGGATCATTTCGAGACCGTCCATCGCGGGCATCTGCAAATCAACCAGCATCAGGCCGAACGCCGCGCGATTGCGATTCGCATCGTCGATCGCGAGGATTCCGCCGGCCCCGGACGCGGCCTCGGCGACTACCGCTCCCTTGGCGCTCAAAAGTTCGGTTGCGATCGATCGAGCGGTCGCGTTGTCATCCACCACCAGCGCACGGACCCCGGACAGATCGAGGCCGCGATGCTCCGCCGTTTCGCTTACGTTGGTGAGCGCGAGTGGCACGCCGAGTTCCGCGGTAAAACAGAAAGTGCTGCCCGTGCCTGGTTCGCTTTCGACCCAGACTCTGCCCCCCATCAGTGCGACCAGGCGCTCGACGATTGTCAGACCAAGTCCGCTGCCGCCGTATTTTCGCGTGGTCGATGAGTCGGCCTGGGTGAAGGCGGAAAAAACCCTGGGCAGCACGTCCGGCGGTATCCCGACGCCGGTGTCGCGCACCGAAAATAGAAGGCTGCCCGGGTTGGACTGGCCGGGATTGAGCGCGACGTCAATCACGACTTCACCGCGCGCGGTAAATTTGATCGCGTTGCCGATCAGGTTGATGAGCACCTGGCGCAGCCGCAGCGGATCGCCCACCAGCACGGGCGGCAGACCGCGGCCGAATCGCACCGCGAGTTCGATTCCCTTTTCGTGGGCGCGCACCGCGAGAGTATCTGCCACCTTCTCCGTCAACTCGACCACGTCGAACTCGACGGCCTCCAGCTTCAAGCGCCCGCTCTCGACTCGGGCAAGGTCCAGGATGCTGTTGATCAGTTCGAGCAGCGCGTTGCCGTTGCTGACGATGGTATCGAGGTAACGGCGCTGTTCCGAATCGAGGTCGCTCTCGCCCATCAGGTCGGCCATTCCGAGGATCGCATTCATCGGCGTGCGAATCTCGTGGGACATGCTGGACAGGAATTCGGTCTTCGCCCTCGATGCCGCCTCTGCCTTGCGTCGTGCCGCCTCCAGGTCGGTGATATCGCGCGCGAGCGACAGCACGCACTCGCGTCCGCCGAGCTCGAGCACAACCGCCGAGATCAGCGCCGGAAAAGTGCCGCCGCTGGTAGTGCGGAAGGCGGTTTCGAAGTTGCGGACCTCGCGCTGTTTGCGCAGGGTTTCGATGAAGAGATCGCGCCGCTCGGTGCTGACCCAGGCATTGAGATCAGCGAAGCGCTTGCCGACGATTTCAGTTTTTGCGATCCCACACGATCGCACCAACTCGTTGTTCACATCGATGATGACGCCGTCGCTTATGCCAGTCAGCGCGATGTTATCGAGGCTCGAGTTGAATATCTCGCGTAGCATCGCTTCGCTGCTCTGCAGGTTCCGTTCCGCCGCCACGAGATCGCTGATGTCGCGGGTGATTGTCAGGCAGCTCAGCTTGCCGTTCAGCTCCAGCAGCACCCCGGATATCAGGCATGGGATTAGGCTTCCATCTTTGGCGAAAAAATTGGCCCGCATGTTGCGGACTTCTCCGGTTCGGGTCAGAGTCGCCGCAAAATTATCCGATTCCTCGCGGCTCGGCCATACGCCGACTTCCCAATAAGTCTTGCCCAGCACCTCTTCCCTGCTAAAGCCCGTAGCGCGGCAGAATTCGTGGTTGACGTCGATGTAACGCCGCGTCATCGGATCGGTGATCGTCACCGCATCGAGGTTCGCGTCGAAGATCTTGCGCAGCGTGGCCTCGCTGTCGCGCACCTTGCGCTCCGCTTCCCTGATGTCCGAGATTTCATGGACCACGTTGATCACGCAGTTCTGATTGTTGAGCCGGGCCACGACCGCGGAAATCAGTGCGGTCGTCGGTTGAGCGGGGTCGACGCCGATGAGCCGGGCCTCGACGTTTTGCACCGAGCCGCGCTCTCGCAGCTCCTTCGCGCATTGCTCGCGGATGGCCGGCTCCACCCAGAAATTCAAGTCGATAGAGCGCCGGCCTACCACCAGCTCCCGCGGCAAGCGGGTGCGCTTGACGAATTGGTTGTTGACTTCGAGGATCCTGCCGGTGTCCAAGCTGCTGACCATGACTATGTCGCCGCTTTGCTCGAAAATCTGCCGGAACTTCTCTTCGCTCTCCCTGAGTTTCCGATCGCTGCTCCGCTGGTCTTCGAGGTTTTGCGCGAGTTCGCGCCGATTTTTCATCTGCAAATAGACGCTTGACTGCCCAAGCCCGACTGCCGTCATCAGTCCCAGCCAATGTATAGAGGGATCGGAATCAATGCCCCCATGCGCGCGCCCAACGACGTAAAAGCAAGTCATCCCGATTACGCTAATCGCCGCCTGCCAATGCCAGTCCCACGGCGCCAGCGTCCCCGCGCCGACCACGATGACAAGCACCGACACGAACAGCGGCTCGACCCGCATCGACTCGGCACAGATCGCAGTGTTGGTTACCATTAACGCGGCGAAGACGAAGACGGCGATCTGGCGCCAATAACGCGGTATCGCGGCGGTAAAGGTCAACAGAAAAAACACGACCCCGACGGCGGCGCTCGCCAAAATAAGGCTCTGCGTCGCGTCGAACGTCGATCCGGCCGTGTAACGGTGCTCCGCTGCATAAACCAGGTTGAATAAGACAATCAACACCGCAGCCACCCGCGACAAACCGATTACGGTTTCGTCCACGACGGGCAAATCGAACAAAGTATTGCGCGCCCGCGCACGCGCCAGCTCGCCCGAAGTCAAAGCTTCGGCGTTCAAGTGGTCAGGCTCGCGTTTGCTCTCTTGCGAGGCCAAGTCACGCAAGGCCAAATCGTTCTGCTCGGGCGGAGCGCCCATCGGTTTCCTTCCCGTCCCTGGCTACCGCCGGGATCTATCTGATTGAAGCAAGTCCAATGCCCGAAAATTTGTCGCATAACCGGAGAAAAAACCCCGATCACTCATCAATTAGCGCAACCCACGGCGCGATTAGACGCGAGGTGTGCCGTTTTGGGATTTGGCCGGGCGCCCGCGCCGCGCGTTTGTGAACTGCACATGGATTCTGCGAGAATCCCCGCAATTCTCGCATCGAGGTTCATCCACATGAGTGCGACTGTTTCCATCCATCAAGGCAAGCTCGAAGGCGACGATCAGGGCGGACTATTCGTCTTCAAAGGAGTGCCGTTTGCGGCTCCCCCGGTCGGTGCGCGCCGATGGCTCGCGCCCGAGAAACCCGGGCCGTGGACAGGGCTGCGCGACGCGCGTCGCTTTGGCGCGGTGGCTCATCAGAACCAAGTGATGCTTAGCGCACTCTCCGCGATGGTGGTTGATGGTGAACAATCCGAGGATTGCCTGTACCTCAACGTCTGGACTCCCGCGCTCGACGGCAAGTGTCGGCCGGTGATGGTCTGGATTCACGGCGGCGCCTTCACCATCGGCTCCGGCTCGCAGCCTCTTTACGACGGTTCCGTGCTCGCACGGCGCGGTGACGTGGTCGTCGTCACCGTCAACTATCGCCTCGGCCCGCTGGGCTTCATGCGCCTGGCCGACGTGACCAACGGCAAGATTCCAGCGACCGGCAACGAAGGAATTCTCGATCAAGTCGCGGCGCTAAAGTGGGTCCGCGACAATATCGCCGAGTTCGGCGGCGACCCCGGCAACGTCACCATCTTCGGTGAATCGGCCGGCGGCATGAGCGTCGGAACTATCCTGGCGATGCCGTCGGCGCGCGGCCTGTTCCACAAAGCGATACCGCAAAGCGGAGCGAGCCACACCGGTGCTGCGGTCGCGCGCGCCAATCGCACCGCAGAGAGAGTTTTGTCGAAGCTCGGTGTGCACCCCGGCGACGACGCCGCGATCCGCGCGTTGACGCCTGCGCAATTGCTCGCCGGCACTCTCCTCGACGATGGCAAGACGCCCGACCCCGAACTCGGGATGGCGTATCAGCCGGTAGCTGACGGTACGCTGGTGCCGCGCGCCGCGATCGAGATGGTGGCCGACGGCTCGGCGTCGGGCGTGGCCGTGATGGTCGGTTCTACGCTCGAGGAATGGAAATTGTTCTCCTTGATGGATCCTTCGTTGCACAAGCTCGACCGCGGCGGCCTGGGCGCGCGTATCAGCGGGCGCTTGACCGCTCGTGGCGCCGATGCCCTCATCGATACTTACGAAAAGGCTCGCGCCGCGCGTGGCGAGTCCGTCACGCCCGCCGAGCTGTTCACCGCAATCGAGACCGACCGGGTTTTCCGCATCCCCGGCGTGCGCCTCGCGCAAGTTCAGGGACGCCACGATCCGCGCGTTTTCAGTTATCTCTTCACCTGGCCGTCGCCCGCGATGCACGGCGCGCTCGGATGCTGCCACGCACTCGAGCTTGGCTTCGTCTTCGGCACCAATCACTTGCCCGGCATGACCGCATTCACAGGCGCCGGCCCGGCTGCGGAAAAGCTGGCGGTTCAGATGCAGGACGCATGGCTGGCATTCGCACGATCAGGCGATCCAGGCTGCGCGAGCGTCGGTACCTGGGCGGGTTATACCGAGGCGCGCCGGCCAACGATGGTCTTCGGCGCCAATACCAAACTCGAGGATGCGCCTCGCGACCAGGAGCGCCGCGCCTGGGACGCGACCCCCGATCGCCATCTCGGCGCGCTCTAGCTATCGCTCGGACGAGGTCACTCGAGCGATAGATCGACGCGCGTCGTCTTGCCCTGATCCTTGATTCCGCCGGCGTTCAGCTTCGGCGCGATTATGAACATCCGCGCCGCATCGACCTGTTTCGTACTCAGATACGCGCGCACGGCGTTTGCGCGCGCGTCCGCCAGCTGCTGAAGATCCTGATCGCTCACCGGAGTGTTGGCGAGGATTAGCTTTTTCATCTCGTCGGGCGGCTGCGTCTTTGCCAACCCGATGAAGTTGCGCGGCTTCTGAAATTTTCCCGCGCTATAAACTCGCGCCAGATACTTGTTGTAGTCCGCCGTCGACAGCGCCGCGCTTTTCGCATTCGCATCCGCACCGTCTCCCTCATCCTTGCGTCTGAGCGCCTCGATGCTGTGCTCCAGTGACGCTTCGCGGTAGCCGTCCTTGTCGAATTTCGGATCGACGCGCCCCGAGATGTTGAGCTTCAAGGCGGTTCGATCCGCCAACGCCGCCGCGACTGTATCCAGTTTCTTTTGACTATCCGGCGTTAGCCGCGCGTAGCCCGGCGCGAACTCTATGTAGCCGAGGTCTTGCTGCTCGCCGCCACCGAACGCCGCCGCTATCAGCGAGAATGGCGACGTCACGGCCTTGACGATGAGGTTCTTGAACGCGCTCCAGATGACGCTGCCGATGCTGAATTGCGGATCCGAGAGCGACCCCGACACGGGCACTCGCAAGTCGATTTCTCCCTTCGAATTCTTGAGCAGTGCGACCGCGAATCGAATCGGCAGATTCATCGCATCCGGGCTCTCCACGTGATCGCCGAACGTCAGTTGATCGATGAAAATATGGTTCTCGGCCGTCAGCTTTCCCTGGTCCAGCAGATAATGAACATCGACCGTCAGTGTGCCTTTGACGATCGGATAGCCGGTGTATTTGGTCGAGTACGGGGTGAGGCCCGTCAGTTCGATACCGTTCGCCTTCGCCTTGATATCGACGAACGCAGTCGGCGCGAGCGGATTTATGGACCCATCGATGTTGATCGGCGCGCTCCCGTTGATTTTTCCGTCGAGTAAAACTTCCGCCGGCGATGTGGATTTTGTTCCGAACGCGCCGACCTTGCCCTCCATATCGGTCAGGTTCGCCGTGTAGTTGGGCTTGATAAAGTTGTCCGTGTAATCGACTTTGCCACCTTTGAGCGTGATCTTGTTCAACTCGATGTCGGCGTTCACCGGCTGCCCTGCGTAGGGCTCCGCCGGACTCGGCAATGCCGCCGGAGCCGCTTCAGGAGCCGTCGCGGCTGCCGGACTCGGTGCGGCAGCCGGAATCGGCGTCGATGCCGGCGCCACCGGAACCGCACCCTTCGAGCCCGGCTCTCCCGTGGCTCGCGTCAGTGACGTAGGCGCTTCCTGCGGGCTCGCGGTGATGTCTTTCAGATTCAACTTGCCGGTGCTGTTGAGAATGACCCGCGAATAAAAATTCGACAGCGCAAGCTCGCCGACATGCACCTTCGGCGGACCTTTTCCGAGCGCGAAGTCGATTTTACTAGCGTTGAGCGCGTTCATTCTGAAAAAGAGAGCGTTGGTCAGCTTGTCGAGCATCCTCACGCTGCCCAGCGACGCGTCGCCACGATAGCTGACGAGAAAATCGTTGCCCGCCTGCTCCAGGCCGACCGCGCCGTCCATCGTCAGGTTCGCGCTGGTGATCGTCGCGTTCAGCCTGCTGCTGACATAGGGATCCGCAAATGCCAAATCCAGGCGCTTTGTCGCAACCCGCAGATCGGCCTTCAGCGGCGCGACCGCGGCCATTCCGGTGACTTTGAAAGTGCCCGTGCGATTCAGCGTGCCGTCAACCTCGACTGCGAAAGGTTTGCTGAAGTCGCTCGACACATCTTTCAGATGCAGATTCAACGGCGCTACGGCCGCCTTGACCGGTTGCGGCGCATTGTCGTCCTCGAAGGTGGCGTCGGTCTGTTCCATCGCGACCGACGCGATCTGATATCGCCAACTCTGCGAGGGCGGCGCCGCCGCCTGGACCGGTTTGCGCGCCGCTCGCCTGGTCTCGCGGATAGTTCGCCGCGTTTCGCGCGCGCTTGCGCGCTTGCCGCGTGGCGGCGCCGCCGGGCCACCGCGCATCAGCGAGGCGAGACTCAATTTCCCGCCGCGCTCGCGGCGAACGAACAGATGCATCCCGTCACTGCGCACCGCGCTGACTGTCGCCTGATGTGCAGCCAGGTCGAACTGTCCAATCGCGACGCTCAGACTTTTCCACTGCACCGGCTTTTCGCGTTCGCGCGGCGTGTCCATCGCGAAATTTTCGATTGTGACGGTCGCCGGTTCCGCGTGCACGTTGAAATGATCGCCGGCGAAATGCGTCTGTACGCTGGCCTTTGCGCTTAGCTTGCCCGACGCGATCGTTGCCGCCAGCACCGACTGAGCGAACGGCTGCAGCGCCGGCAAGTCGATCTGATCGATCGACACCTCCGTCGTGAGCAGCGAATGCGCCAGATCGAGCGCGCCTTTGACCGCGATCGCGCCGCCACTGCGAATCTTGCCGTTAACGGTGACAGACGCGGGCACTCCCCCCACCGTCCGAAAATTCTTAAGCCTGACTCCAAGCGCATCCACCGCCACCGCCGCCGGCGTCGCGCCGCGGTTATCCTGGACCTCCACCGCGCTGTTCGTGAGATCGAACGAGTCCACCGAAAAATCGGTTGGCGACTTCGCCGTGGATCTTCCCGCGATCGGCGCCGCCGCCTGCGTCACGTTGCCCGCCACCGGCGCCGCTTGCGCTGGAGGACTCGCCGGCGCCGCATTGCCGCTCGCAATCGACGTAAGATTGTTGGTCCCGTCGGGATTGAGCCTGACATGCGCGAGCAGTCCATTGACCCAGATAGATCGCAAATGGAACACCGCGCCCAGCGGCTCGACGTCGGTCAGCTTCACCTCGGCGTGTTTGAGTGCGGCGATCGGCGCATCCGCCGGGTCGCGAACGTCGAGCTGATCCAGCGCTACCGTTCCGTTCAAGCGAATCAGCGGTTGCGACTGCGCCTGCACGAAATGCACGTACACGTCCGCCGACAGCGTCCCCTTCGGAATTTTAACCGGCAGCTTCATCGGCGCGTAGCTGACGTAAAGCGGCAGGTTGAGCCGATGCAGTTTCAGGTCAACCACCGAGTCGTGCGTCGCCTCGAACGGCTTGGCCACGCCCGCAATCCGCATCGGGCTGCCGTCGATCACCATCTGCAGCAGCGGTTCGACGAACACGTCCACGTCGGCGGGCAGGTTCGCGATAAACGGCACGTTGATCTGAATCCGCTCGACCTTGTGCTGCTTGCCGAGCAGCTGATCGTCGAATGTCACTTCGCCATCGCGCAGTTGAATATTCGAAACCGCGAATCGCATCGGCGCGCTGGGCGCGGCCGGTTTCGGTTTTTCCGGCGCCGGCGCGCTCTCGAGCAGGTCGGAAAAGTTGAAGCGCTGCTGCGACTCCCGAACCACATGGATCGCCGGCCGCTCGACCACGACTTCGCCGACTACCGGCGCAAATCTGAAAATCGAGGTCCACGAAACCTTCACTCTCAGATGCCCAATATCGACGAACGGTTTCGGACTGTCGCGCTCGCCAACGTGCAAATGGTCCACGTCGAGCCTCAGCGCGTAGAGATTGAATCGGATTTTGCCCACGCTCACTTGGCGATGGATACTGCCCGCGACGGGGCCGGTCAGGACGTGGCGCAACACCGGCGGAACCGCCAGGTAAGCCACCGGGTCCGCAAACAGCACGACCGCGACGACGATCACCCCGATTTTGCGCAGCCGCCGCGAACTCCCCAACTCCCGGGCGCGCGCAACCCATGGCCTCGAGGGATGAAACGCCGCTCTTACATTCCTGAGCGCGGTTCCCAAGTACTCGAGCGCGCTGTTGAGAAAATTGGCCATGAGCCTTGCGTCAACGCTACGCCGCCAGCGTGAGCCGTCGCCGTCAAATAGTCAATTCATTGCGAACAGCTTGGATGTGGCTATCGATTGTGGATACCCAGCCAGCGCCGCCGGTCTTCGATGATCGGTCGCCGGCTTTTCAACAGCGCGTACGCTTCGTCAAGCGTCTTGCCGCGCTTCGTTTTCAGGAACCATGCCACCACCAGCGGCGCGCGCTCGCATCCCTCCTCGCAATGGACCAGCACGCGATGCCCCAGCGCGAGTTCTTCCTCTATCAGCGCCGCCGTCCGGTCGAGCGACGCGACCCCATCGGCAAGCAACGGCATGTGGATCGCCTGCGGCGGTTCGATTTCCGCCACGTCGGGAAGCACGCTGATAATCGTCCCCTCAAACTCGAGCGCGTCCTGAAGATCGCCGACGAACAGACTCGGAATTATCTCGCTCTCTCGCCAACTCGCGGCCATATGCTTGTGCAGCTTGACGGGCGAGCGGGCATTGCGTCAACCTCGCGTCACGGAGTGAATCGAATGCCAAAGGCTGGTCTGCCGCGGCTGCACATCGAAGGACGATGGTTCCTCGACGAACACGGGCGCCGCGTTATTTTGCGCGGCGTCAATCTGGGCGGCGATTGCAAGGTCCCCTACCCCGACGGCGGCACCAATTTTCGCTGCGACTTTTCCAACCATCGCGAGGTCTCCTTCATCGGCCGTCCGTTTCCGATTGGCGAAGCCGGCGAACACTTCTCGCGCCTGCGCGCGTGGGGCTTCAATTGCCTGCGCTTGCTGACCACTTGGGAAGCCGTCGAGCATCGCGGCCCGCGCGACTACGACGCCGCATACCTCGACTACTTCGCCGAGTTGTGCCGGCTCGCCGGTGACTATGGCTTCTACGTATTCGTGGATTTTCACCAGGATGTCTGGAGCCGAATGACCGGTGGCGACGGCGCGCCCTGCTGGCTATTCGAGAAAGTTGGAATTGACTATCGCCGGCTCGCCGAGTCGGGATGCGCTCTTGTAATGCAACATCTATATGACTATGCGCGCGGCGGCCGCCAGGAGGATCGCTACCCGACCATGAGCTGGCCGCAGAATGCGCGCCGTCCCGCCAACGGCATCATGTGGACATTGTTTTTTGCCGGCCGCGACTTCGCCCCCGGACTGACTATCGACGGCGTCAACGCGCAGGACTACATGCTCGATCACTACCTCGGAGCGCAGCGCGAGATCGCGCGCCGGATCCGCGATTTGCCCAACGTGATGGGCTTTGACTCGCTCAACGAACCGGCCCCCGGATGGATCGGACAATCACTCACCTATCGCCATCTCGGGCCAAGCAACACCAACCCCAACCCTGCGATGCCGGGTCTGGCGTGGTCGCCGCTCGACGGCTTGCTGGTATCGCATGGCGTTGCGCGCTCGATACCGGCGCTCGAGTTCGATCCGGCAGCGAAAGCGAACGCGGTGGTCCACAAACAAGATCGGACAATCAATCCCGAGCGCATCTCGATCTGGACAAGCGGCCAAAGCGATCCGTTCCAGGATGCAGGCGCGTGGCGGCTCAATAACGACGGCACTTTCCACGTTTTACGCGACGACTTTTTCCAACGCGTCGGCGATCGCAAGGTCAACTTCATCGAAGACTACATGGGGCCATTTTTCGCGCACGTTGCCGAAAATATTCGCCAGATTAATCCCGATTGGATCCTGTTCGCCGAGCTCGATCCGCTCTCGGGTTTTTTCGGACCGGGATTCCCCGCCGAGACTCCCCCCAACAGCGTCAACGCCGGCCACTGGTACGACGTGGTCACGCTCGCGACCAAGATGTTTAGTCCGAATTTCAGCCTCGACGCGTTGACCGGCGAGATTGCGACCGCCGCCGAACAGATTCAGGCGCGCTACGAACGCCAGCTCGGCAAGATGGCCGGGATGTCAAAGGCGATGAACGGCGGCGCGCCCACCCTCATCGGCGAATGTGGAATTCCATTCGATTTGAATGGCGCCGGCGCCTACCGCGCCTTTCACGCCGGCGATCGCAGCGATGCGCCGTGGACTGCTCACATCATCGCGCTCGATCTAATGTATAATGCACTCGATACTCTGCTCATCAGTAGTACGCAATGGAACTATACTGCATCCAATAGCAACGATCTGGCTATTGGCGACGGGTGGAATCAGGAGGATCTGAGTATCTTCTCACGCGACCAGCAGACCGATCCGGCGGACCTCGATAGCGGCGGCCGCGCGCTCGCCGGCTTCGTCAGACCGTACGCGCGGGCGACACAGGGTATTCCGCGCACGATGAAATTCGATCGTGCCAGCGGCACTTTCGAGTTCGTGTTCGAATCCGATCCTTCCGCTGCCGGCTCGACCGAGATCTTCGTGCCGCGCATTCAGTATCCGCGCGGATGCGTGCTTGAAGTGTCCGGCGGCAACGGCAACGCCGAGCTGGACCTCGACCGCCAGCGCGCCGTCGTCAAGGCCGAGCGTCCCGGCGAAGTCCGCGTCGTCATCCGCCGCAAAGCTTGAGCGCCTTAGCTGTACTTGCGCTCCTGCCACCACGGAAAGAACGCGGGCATGTCCTTCGAAATCTTGTCGGGAAATTTTGCCGGACGTTTCTCCAGAAATGAGACGACGCCCTCCTTCGCATCCGCCGAAGGGCTGCGCGCAAAGATTCCGCGGCTGTCCAGCTTGTGCGCTTCCATCGGATGGTCCGCGCCGGCCATCCGCCACAACATCTGCCGAATCAACGCGACCGACACTTGCGAGGTGTTGTCCGCTATCTCGCGAGCGAGCGCGCGCGCCGCTGGAATGAGTTGATCGGGTTTGTAGATCCTTTTGATCAGCCCGCCGTCGAGCGCCTCCTCGGCCGCGAACACTCGACCCGTAAATGTCCATTCCAGCGCCTGCGAGATGCCGACAATTTTCGGCAGGAACCAGCTCGAGCACGCCTCCGGCACGATCCCGCGCCGCGCGAACACGAACCCGAAACGCGCATTCTCCGACGCCAGCCGCACATCCATCGCGAGTTGCATCGTCACGCCGACGCCCACCGCCGCTCCGTTCACCGCCGCGATCACCGGTTTCAGACAATCGAAGATGCGCAGCGTCAGCCGTCCGCCGCCGTCGCGAATCGCCTCGCTGCTCCAATCCACAGTGCCGTCGGCGCCGATCGCCGAGCGCCGCTTCGTACGACCCTCGTCGGTCGAGCCGAACGTCCTGGCGGGCGCCGACAGGTCCGCGCCCGCGCAGAACGCGCGTCCCGCGCCCGTCACGATGATCGCGCGCACGTTGTCGTCCGCGTCGGCCTTGTCGAACGCGTCGATCAGCTCGCTCATCATGATGTCGGTGAACGCGTTGAGCTTCTCCGGCCGGTTGAGCGTGATCGTCGCGATATTGTCCGCGACCTCGTAAACGATCTGTTCATACGCCATGCACTGCTCTCCGTCGCCGCCCGCAGCTTCTACTTCACGAACAGCGCCAGTGCTTCGTACACCACCGCGGGCTTCTGCTGACCTACGACCTGGATTTCCGTCTCCCGCGTGAGCATCGTGCCCAGCGGCCGCGGCTCGACCGCGATCAGCCGCGAGCGTGCGTGGACGCTGGCGCCCGCCGGCACCGGCGCGACAAAGCGCAGCTTGTTGGCGCCGTAATTTACCACGTTGCGAAATCCCGTGATCGTGTAATCCTCTTTGCTCCTGAACGCCGGCAGCAGGCTCAGCGTGAGAAAACCATGCGCAACCGGTCCGCCGAACGGACTTTCTTTCTTGCACCGCTCGACGTCGATATGAATCCACTGACGGTCACCGGTCACGTCGGCAAATTGATTGATTTTTTCCTGCGTCACTTGAATCGGCTCGCTCCACGGACCGAATTCCTTGCCGATCTTCGCCGTCAGCGCCGCAATATCGTCAAACTTGATCGTCTGCATATGTGTTCTCCATTTTTCGCTTGGCTACCGCCTGTCTAATCAACTCAGTTTCACTTTACAACTGGAATCAAGACGTTCCCCCGCCGACGCGCTCGGATGCAACGCCAAGCTGGGACTCACGCGCGGATTCTCGCCCTTACGCCCCGCTTTTACCAGAGCGCGACGCAGCCCGCACCCCCATCAATCGCCGTGTGGCGAGCATTCAACGGGGGCCTTCTGATGGTTGCAGCAGGATTCCTTTCTTCAGTGCCCGCTCCTTCATGATCGCGAAGAACACCGGCACCAGTATGAGGACGTGCATCGTCGAGGTGATCATGCCGCCGACGATTGGCGCGGCGATGGGCTTCATCAGGTCGGAGCCGATCCCGCTCTCCCATAGAATCGGCGCGAGACTGAGCATCACGACTGCAACGGTCATCAGCTTGGGTCGAAGCCGCTGGACTGCACCCTCGATTACCGCCAACTCGATCTCCTCGTGAGTGAGCGTGCCGGCGGCGATGTGACGATTCAGAGCTTCGTGAAGATAAATCACCATGACGACGCCGGTCTCGACAGCGATGCCGAACAGCGCGATGTACCCGACCCATACGGCAACGCTGAAGTTGAAGCCCATCATGTATTGGAGCAGCAGCCCGCCTGTCATCGCGTACACGGTCGGAAGGATCAGCACGATCGCTTCGGTCGCCGACTGGAAGAGCATGTAAAGCAGGACAAAGATCAGACACAAAACGATTGGCAGGATAACCATCAGGCGCTTTCGCGCGCGCAGCTGGAACTCATACTCTCCCGACCATTTCAGAGTGTATCCGGCGGGCAGATGCAGTTGCCGATCGAGCACGCGCTGCGCGCTGTCAACGTAGCTGCCGTAGTCCGAGGTCGCGAGGTCAACATAGACGTAGCCGGTCAGCAGCCCGTCTTCATCCCGTATCATCGATGGCCCCGGGCCCAAGCTGATACGCGCGACTTCGCCGAGCGGGATCTGCGCTCCCGTCGGCGTCATGATCAGTATTCGACGAAGCGCGTTCAGGTCGCTGCGATAATCCGCGAGATAGCGAACGTTGATCGAGTAGCGCTCTCGCCCTTCGACGGTGGTCGCGATATTCTCGCCGCCCATCCCGGAGCTGACCGCCCGCTGAACTTCTCCGACCGTCAGGCCATACCTCGCGGCGACGGCGCGGTCGACATTAACGTTAATGTAGAATCCTTGAGAAACCCGTTCGGCGAAAATTCCCCGCGTGCCCGCAACCGGTCCGAGTATTTCTTCGATCTGAGAACCTATCTGCTGAATCCGGTCGAGGTCGGGACCCTGAATTTTGAGTCCGACCGGAGTTTTGATCCCGGTCAGCTCCATGTCGAGCCGGTTCTGGACCGGCATCGTCCACGAGTTGGACAGACCAGGGAAATGCAGCCGGTCGTCCATCTCGGCGATGAGCTGGTCGTAGGTCATGCCCTTTCGCCATTGGTCGCGCGGCTTGAGCATGATCGTCGTGTCGTACATGTCCAGCGGTGCGTTGTCGGTCGCGCTATCTGACCGTCCTACAGCGCCGAACACACTCGCGACCTCTGGAAACGTGCGGATGATCTGATCCTGCTTCTGCATCAGATTTACCGCCGACGTGATCGAAATCCCGGGCAGGGCGGTAGGCATGTAGAGACTTGATCCTTCATACAGCGGCGGCATGAACTGACTTCCAATCTTGAACAGCAGCGGAATCGTGAGCAGCAAAAAAATCACGTTGGCGGCAATCGTCAGCGCACGATGATGCAGGCACCATCGGATCACCGGCAGATAAATGGCCTGGAAGAAGCGCGAGATGGGGTTGTTCTCCTCGGGGCGCAGCCGTTTGCCGCGGATGAAGAGGACCATCAGCACCGGAACCACCGTAATCGCGAGAACTGAGGAGAACGCAATCGCGAAAGACTTGGTGTAGGCCAGCGGCCGGAACATCCGCCCCTCCTGCGATTCGAGCAGGAACACCGGCAGGAACGAGACGACGATGATGATCAGCGAGAAGAAAATCGGGCGGCCGACCTGCTTCGCGGCCGATAGCAGAATCTGCTGCCGCTGGGGCTCGGATACTGACCCGCCTTTCTGCGACGCCTCCTGCTGTGCCTCCGACAGGTGCCGGTACCCGTTTTCGACCATTACGATCGAAGCGTCGACCAGCACGCCTATCGCCAGCGCCAACCCGCCCAAGGACATGATGTTGGAGCTGATCTGCAGATAGTACATCGGGATAAGCGTCGCGATGACCGCGATCGGCAGCGCAAGAATCGGGATCAGCGCCGAACGCAGATGAAAGAGGAAGATGATAATCACCAGGCTGACGATGATGGCCTCTTCGAGCAGGTCGCGCTTCAGGGTGTTGATGGATGCCTGAATGAGTCCCGACCGGTCGTAGCCGGTGACGATTTCGACTCCCGCCGGCAGAGTCTTTCGAATCTGAGCAAGCTTTTGCTTGACCCCTTCGATGACGGTGAGGGCATTCTGCCCATAGCGCATCACGACGATGCCGCCGACTGTCTCTCCGTCGCCGTTCCACTCGGCGGCGCCCTCGCGAAGATCGGGTCCCAGACTGACCACGCCCAGGTCTCTTATCAGCACCGGGGTGCCGTTGTTGGTTGCGACGGAAATATCCTCGAGGTCTGCCACCGAATGGACGTAGCCAAGGCCGCGGATCATGTAGTCCGCTCCCGACATCTCGAGCACGCGGCCACCGACTTCGCCGTTGCTGTCGCGGATTTTGTCGATCACCGTCTCCAGCGGGACCTTGAGCGCGAGCAATCGATTGGGATCGAGCTTGACCTGGTACTGCTTTACGAAGCCGCCGATGGTGGCGACTTCCGAAACCCCCGGCACGGTTTCGAGCGCATAGCGCACGTTCCAATCCTGCAAGCTGCGCAGCTCGGCGAGACTGTGAAGATGACTCTTATCGACCAGCGCGTATTCGTACACCCAGCCCGCGCCGGTTGCGTCGGGGCCGATCGCGGGATTCACGCCAGCCGGCAACTTGCCGGCTATCTGTTGGAGGTATTCCAGCACGCGGCTGCGCGCCCAATAGATGTCGGTGCCGTCTTCGAACACGACGAACACATATGAATCGCTGGGCATCGTCTGCGCTCGGACTGCCTTCACATGCGGCGCAGAAAGCATCGCGGTGACGATCGGATAGGTCACCTGATCCTCGATGAGACTGGGCGGCTGCCCCATCCATTGCGTGTGGATGATCACCTGGACATCGGAGATGTCCGGCAGCGCGTCGAGCGGGATCCGATCGAGCGACCAAATGCCCGCGAGCACCAGCGCCAGCACACCGGCGGACAGCATGAAGCGGTTCGCATTACACCAGTTTATAGTTCTCTCGATCATCCTTCTTTCCTCACATCGCCATGGAACCGCTCGCTGATACGTCCATCTGCTTAGTCGCGATCGTATTGCCTCCCTTGGACGCGACGATCGTCAGGCTCCAGGTGCCGCCGCTAAGCAGTTCGATATTTGCGGCGTAGGCGCCGTTGCCCCGGTCATCTGCGATGGCTTGCGCGCGCATCGCGGCCATTCCCATCGCCGGCATTGCAGCCATGTAGAAGGTGACCGTCACTTTCGCGCCCGAGATCGGGGCGCCCTTGGAATCGCGCAGCGTCACGATCACCTTGTTGTGGCCGCGCACGAGAGGATTGGGGTCGCTGATGAACGCAATGCTTGCCTGGGGGACAGGCTGCGCCGCCGGTCCACCCGCATTCGCGGTTGCGGCCGGCGGAGGCGGCACGAACGCGCCCGCGGCGGCCTGGAGTTGGCTCTCCGAGTCGATCAGGAAGTTGGCGGAACTGACGATCCGCTGACCCGGGGCGAGTCCCTTGAGCACGATGAACTCATCGCCGGCGTGCGGTCCCAGTTCGATCTCGGCGGGAGTGAGATAACCGTCACCGCGATCGATAAACGCGACATTGTGCGCGCCCGTGCGTAGAACCGCAGTGTCCGGGATGACCGTTTGCCGGCCCATCGGCAGGTCCAGCGCAACCTGCGCGAACATCCCCGGAAGCAGCAGCCCTTTGGGGTTGTTGAACTCGCATCGCACTTTGGCGGTGCGGGTCGTCGGATCGATCTGCGGCCAGATGAAATCGACGCGCCCATCGAAGTTCGTACCCGGATAGGCGTCCACCGTAACGGTTGCGGGATCGCCGGGACGAACCTTGCCGATCTCGTCCTGAAACACCGCCGCATAAATCCACACCTTCGACAGATCGGTGATCGTGAACAGGCGCGTGTCCGGTTGCACGTACATGTTGGGCAGCGCGTTGCGCTCGACGATGTAGCCGCTCATGGGCGAATCAATCTCGACGGCGCGGCGCACAGTGCGCTCGCGTTCCAACCGCGCGATCTCGCGCGGCGACACTCCCCAGAGCTTGAGACGCTGCGCGGCGGAATCGACCAGCGATGAGGCGTCGGTGGCTACATCGGCGACCGGGCTGTCTTCGACGCGCTTGCGGGCATCGACGGCGAGCAGATATTCGTTCTCGGTACTGACGAGGTCCGGGCTGTAGATGGTGAACAACGGCTGGCCCCGGCGGACGTACTGATAAGTCGAATTCGCGAACACCTGTTCGATCCATCCGGCAAAACGCGTTTGCACGTAGCCTTGGAGCCGTTCGTCGGTCTCGATGTTGCCGGTGGTCTCGAGGCGATCGCTAACGTCCTTTCGCACCACGGTCGCGAACTTGAGTCCGATCAATTGCCGGCGCTCCGGCGCGATTCGGATTGGCGCCAGCGGGGAATCCGCTCCGTATGCGATTGGCGCCGCGAGAAAGAGAAGGGACGCCAGCGTCAAAAGGACTGTGCTGAGCCGCAATTGTGATGAGTTGTAATTCATCTTTGCTCACCGATTACCTGCTGGATTTTGGCGATCGCGATTTCGTGGTCGGCCAGGCTGCGGTAATACTCCTGCCGCAGGTTGCGTAAATCGAGAACCGACGAGAGCAGCGTCTGAAAATCGACTTTGCCGACCCGATACGCGGACATCGCCGAGGCCTCCGACGTTTCGGCCTGCGGCAACAGGCCGTCGCGATAGATCGACATCACTCGCTCCGCGGTGCGCATCGCGACCAGACTGTTTTCTGCGTCGAAGGAAACTTGCAGTTGCGTTGCGCGGGTCTGCTCGCGCGCCGACTCGGCTTCAAGCGCAGCCTGCTCGATCGCGGGCGTTTGCTTGCGCCAGAAATAGAGCGGGACCTTCGCGCCCAGATTCAGCATGTAGTAATCGCGGAATCCGGGGCCGGTCTTTTGGTACGAATAACCGACGGTGAAGTCGGGCCAGTACCCCTGATGCGCAAGCTTCAATGCTTCCGCGCTGCGCGCTTCCATCGCGCGGTCCGCCGCGAGTTCGGGGGAGCCGGCGTCGCCAAGCCGCGCAAGCTCGGCCGGATCGAGCTCCAGATGGGTCGCTTCGACCCCGCCGATGCCGATATTCGGCGAGTCGGGATCGCGCCCGAGGATCCGCTTGAGCTCGAGCTGTGCCTGGTCCTCCTCCTGATGGTGCATCGCGTGCTCCTTCAGGATCTCGGTGGTTTGGAGTTGCGCCTTGATCAGGTCCTGCTGCAGACCCTGTCCCAGGCGATACCTGGCTTCTGTAATCTGCTGGATCTGTCTCAGCTCATCCTGATTGCGATCGAGAATCGCCAGCGTCTTCGCGTGATAGAAAAGCTCGAAGTAGATCTCCTTGACCTTTTCCTCGACTCCTCGCTCCGCAGCTTCGTAGCGATGCTTGGCGTACTCGGCGTCTTTTTCTGCCTCGGATTTTTGCAAGCGGAGCTTGCCCGGACCCGGGATGTCCTGCGAGGCACCGAAGCCGGTGTAATAAAAGTCGCTGCTCTCGTAACCCGCGAACGGTTGCGGACTGCCGACCGTGAAATGCTGGAGCGACACCTGTGGATCGGGCAGTGTTGCCGCCTGGATCGGGACCTTCGTTTGAGCCTGCCAGTGGCTACGCGCCGCGAGCACGATCGGGCTACGGGAAAGGGCCTCGTCGACCAGCGCTCGCAGCCGATCTGAACTGCCGGATGTCTCAGTGCCACGGCCAGGTTGAGCGGCATCCTGATGATCCGCCATAGCGGCACTGTCCTGGGCGTGTCCTGATAGCGGAATGCCGATCAGAATCGCGATCGCGATCAGGGTGGCTGCTAAATTTTGTGCCGCTATGCGGCGAATGCTTGCGTATGGCATTTCACAAAAACCCAACCTTCCAGCCGCGATCGATCGCGGCGCTGCTGCGTGTCCGCAGGTTTATTTGAAACCCCGCGTCCTTGTTTGCCGATCGCATCGGCAATTGTCTTTCTCAGTTGTCGCGAGCAAGCAGCGCGCGAGCGTCCACGACGGATGCGAAGCATCCGCGCTTCAACTCACGCGCTTATGGGAGGCTCAGATCTGGCGGGAACAGAGAAGTGCCAACGAAAGGAGACGGCCGGGCGGCGAGTAGCCACTGGTGATGGCGGTACTTCGAACGTATGAAATCGCGGTCATCACCGCGCTTGCGGGCAGACTTCCGATCGAGTCGAAATACTGCGCGTCTGGCGCCTGGCTGGTCGCTTTGTCCAGCGCCGGCGGCGTTTTGCAGCAGTTCACCTGATTGATCGGAGCGGTCTTCGGGCAATTTGCACAGCACGCGGCCGCGGAACACGCCGTCGCAGGCGGCACACTCGTGCTGAGCGGGAGCATCAGCGCAATGAGGATTAGAGCGAGAACGCGCACGTGCTGACGCTACTCCTGCGCTCTGGAGCAGGCAACCACGCAGCTTGAATCGAGCTCAGTAGGCGACGGCTTCGCCGCTTTCGATGAGCTTCACGGCGATGCCTTCGACCGCTTTCGGCGCGCCGGCTTGCGCCTCGGGCGTCAGCTTGTCGAGATAGACTTCGATCGCGGGTTGACCCGGTTGATCGCCAATTCCGATTGCAGTGCCGACCGCGCCCGGGATGCTCATAAGCTGGTCCTCGTGGCGGTCGCGAACCGCAGCGGCCGATGCAACGACCTCTTTCGACATACCGACATTCGCGGCCAAAACGTCTGCTGACGCCGTGGCGGGTGCTTCCGAAGTGGTGCAACTGCCCACCATCGAAACGCCCAGGTCGCTCAGCACCTCGGAAATTGGATTGGCTATCGTGGTGCCGTCAGCAAAGCCGGCAAACAGCAGAGCCACCGGCTGTGGGCAATCACCCTGGCTTAAAATTAGCGACCCGGAGTCGCCGGCCGCGCTGAAAGTGGGGGTTGCAGTGCTGCCGGTTACGAAAATCTGGTTGATGAATTTAGCCATTTTCGGCTTCTTCTTTTCCGAGTAGTTCACTTTCACGATGCCGTCCAGCGCCGCAATCACTCCGCTCGTGAGGCAACTCGTACGGCCCATTTTCTGCACGCTCATCCCGAGCGTTGGCGTCGCTGGCGAGCTTGCGATCTCCCCGATATTGAGGATGTCGGAGCTGACCTCTCCCTCCTCAACGGCCGCAATGGCGGCGTCGACGGTGTTCTTGGGGCCTCCGAACTTGAGTCTGATGGTGCGGCTGAACGTTGCGACCGCATTGCTCGGCGCCTTCAGGCATTCTACGTCTATTAGGCCCGGCTCCACGATCAGCTGGCCGGGTTTAGCCTTATTTTGGTCCGCGAGCACATGGTTGTTGCTGAGGATGTATTGATTGCCGTATGTGTCCTGTACCATCGATCCCAGCGTCCCGCTGAAGCAGCCTGTCACCTTACCGTTCTTGAAGAACGAGTTGATATTTCCGCCCGAAATGCCGAGCGGAATCGGCCGGGACAACGCCGTTTGCTGAGGCAGCGGTGTGATATCGCACTGGGCGGACGCATCTTGTGGCATCGATGCAACCCCGATCGCGAGCATACAAGCAACCAACGCCGCCGCCTTCCTCTGATAACCCATAGTCTTTGCCCCTTCCAAGGTTGAAACCCGGACTTGATCGCACAATTCGAGCAAGATTTACGCCACAGAGCAGCATCTTACTACCAAAAACGCGCTGAGGAATGCTAGCCGCGCGTTAACACGCATCGAGCATCCAGCGCGACGCGCCAAGCGTGCGATCGCAGACTTGGCTCAAGCGTCGGGCGTGAATCGAAGGGATATTAGTGAACAGGGAAAAATGAAAAACTGGATTGGAGGACGGTTGTGCCGGCAGGGGCGGATCGGGTTGACAAGCCTTGACGTATTGAGAATCATTATCATTAGCACCTTTGCGCCAGCTATGAGCCAGCCGGCAACATGGCGCCAGACCGTGGCTCGGCTGCGTCAGCGCGCCAGCGCCGGAGTGTTCGCTCCACAGGACGAACCGCGCCGAACCCTCTGCGGCGGTCTGCGATAGGATCTGTCGGCTGGGAAAGTATCAAGCCAATGAAACTCGAGGAACGGATCGACGTCAATGAGAATGCACCCCCGCTATGGAAGGTCGAGGAAGGTCTGGTCTTGCAGAGCCCCTGGCGCCGCTTTGGCGTGTCGATTGTCGCATCGGTGTTGTCGTGCGCCCTGATGCTCGCGGGATTTGCGGAGATACTTATCTCGCAGCGCCCCACTCCGGCGCCGCGCAGGGTCGCGATCGAAGCTACCCTTGTGGAGCCGGCCAAACCGATACCTGTCGCGCCGATACTCCACCCCGCGCACCGCAAGACTCTCGCGTTGATCAAGCCGCGCAAGGAAACCGCGCCTGCGCCGGCGCATGAGGCGCCGCAAAATCGCGAACCAGCCGCGCTTCCCGCCTCGACCTCGGGCGGAATCGTTACCGGGCGAGCCACTGTTCCCAGTGAGAGCGAAGCGAGCGGCGCGGGTCGGGGAACGTTGGAGGGTGGCGCCTCCGAGAGCATCGGCGCGCACGCTCTGTATGCCCCGACTCCGCAAATCCCCGATGATCTTCGCGAGAACGTTTTTTCGGCGCTCGCGATCGCCCATTTCGCCGTCGACCGTGACGGCCAGGTTCAGGTCACGCTCGTGCAACCGACTTCAAGTCCGCGGCTGAACCAGGTCATTCTCGCCAGCCTGCGAACGTGGAAATTCTTCCCCGCAACCCGCGATGGCATTGCGGTAGCGTCCGAATTCGATCTGCGAATTCCCATCGCCGTGCAATGATGCCGACGGCCATTTGCGAACAGTGAACAACCAACAACTAGATTGAAGGATGCTTGTCCTTCCACGGGCGGGCGCGTTCGAATTCGGCCGCCAGCGCGATTATGCCGGCTTCGTCGCCGGGCCGGCCGACAATCTGAATCGCGAGCGGCAGTCCCGACTTGTTGAATCCGTTGGGGAGCGAGATGGCCGGCTGACCGGTAGAGTTGAACGGGAAGGTGAACGCGATCCACGCGTAGATTTCATCGGCGGCGGTGGCGGGATTCGACGCCAAGGCGCCGAGCCGCACCGCGGGCCGGGTGAGCGTCGGGGCGAGCAGCGCGTCGTAGGGCATGAGCGCATGGACGATCTCGCGCGAGGTATTGTGCATCGCGGTTACCGCGCGGATGTAGTCGGCGGCGGAAATTTTGGCGCCCCATTGGTAGCTCTCGCGCACCATGGGATCGAGCAGGTCCGGGTTGGGGATGTTCAGCGCCGAGACCGACGCGCCGACGATCACGCGCGCATACTTGCCGAGCATCGCGCCCGGATCGAGCGTCAGCGGCTCGACGCGATGCCCCATCTGGCGCAGCACGCCGCATGCGGACTCGAGCGCGGCGAGAGTTTCAGCGTCCACCGGGCCGAGCGCGCTATGGTTGATGAGGGCGAGCCGAAGTTTTTTTGGATGGACCGAAACTTCCTCGACGAACGGACGCGCCGGCGGCCGTGCCGCGTACGGATCGCCCGGCATCATCCCCGCCATCGCATCGAGCATCAACGCCGCGTCGCGGACGGTGCGCGCGATCGGACCGGTAGTGGAAAGTCCGGCCCATGCTTCGCCCTCCTGCGGCGCGCGCGTGATTCGCCCACGCGACGGTTTGATTCCGACCACGCCGCAGCATGCCGACGGTACGCGAATCGATCCACCGCCGTCGCTGCCCTGCGCCACGGGATGCAGTCCGGAGGCGACGGCGGAGGCAGCGCCGCCACTGGAGCCGCCGGCGGTGTGTTCGAGGTTCCAGGGATTTCGCGCGGGCGGACACAGACCGCCCTCGGTGGTCGGACGCAGGCCGAATTCGGGGGTGGTGGTTTTGCCGAGCAAAATTCCACCGGAGTTGGCGAGCCGGACGGCGAGTTCCGCGTCGGCAGGCGCGTGCCAATTCTCGTAGTTCTTCGAGCCGAAGGTCGTGCGAATATCTTTGGTCCAGACCAGGTCCTTGAGCGAATACGCGACGCCGAACAGCGCCATCTTGGCCGCATCCGAACCCTTCATCTTTTCGAGCCGCGTCGCGTCCGCGAGCGCGCGATCGGCGGTGACGGTCATGAATGCGCCGAGCCTGGGATTCAGTTGCTCGACGCGTGCGAGAAAAAATTCCGCGACCTCGCGCGGGCGGACTTCCTTTTTGAGGACCAGCTCGCGCAGTTCGTGTGCCTCGATGTATGGATTGAGCGTCACGGTCACCTCCGCCGTCAAAATTTCTAGTTAGCTCAAAACGCTGCCGCCCGCCAACGCGCGGGCGCGCCAGTTTCGGGTATCTTATATCAGCGCCAGACAGAACTGGTCCGTTGGGGCGCCGCTGGAAACCTCCTGGACTAAAAGCCGGGCTCGAACTTTGCGTTTGCAAGCCGGCTAGTGTTGGAGCGACGTTAAATAAGAATTCAGAATGGAAATCCCGGCTCAATGAGCAAGGCGCAGGCGGCTGGCAATTCTGCGGTAGCGCTGGAGAACGGCGAGGGCGGCAGCAGCGCACCGAGCCGGGCAGCAGTGCAATCACCGACCGCGCCGGCGCGTCTCGGTGTGCCGATTAAGGTCCTATATGGGCTCGGGTCGGTCGCGTTCGGCGTGGAAAGCGCCGCGCTTGGCTCGCTGGTGCTGTTGTTCTTCAACCAGGTGATCGGCCTGCCGGCGCCATGGGTCGGCGCCGCGATAATGATCGCGCTAATTTTCGACGCAGTCTTCGATCCGCTTGTCGGCCAATGGTCCGACCATGTCAGGTCGCGCTGGGGACGCCGGCACCCCTTCATGTACGCTTCGGCGATCCCGCTCGCGATTGCCTTCTATTATCTCTGGAACCCGCCCTACCACTGGTCGAACCAGAGCATGTTCGCCTACCTGCTGGTGTTACTGGTGGCGGTCAGATTGCTGGTCAGTCTCTACGAGATTCCGAGCGCGGCACTGGCGCCCGAGCTGACTCCTGACTACGACGAGCGGACCGGCTTGCTCAGCTACCGGTTCTTCTTCGGAACGCTTGGCGGGACGGTGATGGCAGTGCTTGCCTTCCAGGTTTTCCTGCGCAAGGACGCGACGCATCCCCTCGGTGTGTTGAACCGCCACGGGTATGAGCAGTACGGATTGGTTGCCGCGTTGGTGATACTCGTCACGATTCTGGCTTCCTCGTTCGGCACTCACGGCCGCAGCGCCATCCTGATCCAGCCGCCGCGCCGTCGTCTCGGCTTCGCGGGCAAGGCGCGTGAGATCGTCGCGACGCTGTCGAATCGCTCGTTTCTATCGCTCACGATTGCGGGAATCATCGCCGCCGTAAGCGGTGGTCTGAGCAGTGGCCTGGGCCTCTACATCACGACCTACTTCTGGGAACTGACCCCCGCGGAGATATCGTACCTGGTCAGCTTTGGTTTCGTCTCCGCCATCCTGGCGGTGTCTCTTGCCCCCGCGGTGTCCCGGCGGATGGGTAAGAAGCGGGCGATGATCACACTGTTCGCCGTATCACTTACCGCCGGCTCCATTCCTATTCCGCTGCGGCTGCTCGGACTCATGCCGGCGAATCACTCTTTGGCGCTTCTGGCGATCCTGTTCGCCGACGCTGTGATCAGGGACACGCTCGGCATCATGGGCTACATCCTCGTCGCCTCGATGATGGCGGACGTGGTGGAAGATATCGCGGTGAACAGCGGACAACGCTCGGAGGGTCTGTTGTTCGCGGTCAACGGGCTATTGCAGAAATGCGTCTCCGGGGTAGGCACTTTCCTGTCGGGGCTGCTCCTCGAGTTCGTGCACTTTCCGCAAGGCGCCATCCAGGGTCATGTCGATTCGGCCGTGCTGCGGCATCTGGTCCTGATTTTCGTACCGGTTGCTGCGGGCTGCAACGCGCTTGCGATCGCGGTCCTGGGTTTCTACCGGATCGACCGGACCGTTCATCAACGCAACCTCGAACGACTGCGCGATGCGGCCGCGCTCGCCGAGACCAGCGAGGCGCAGCTCGAGGGCGTCACCCCCATGACCCGAACCATCTAGCTTTCGCCAAGCTCATGGCCTGGCGGGAGGAAGCTCGCGATGCCAGCCCCCTGACCGCCGCGCGATCGAGCGGCCGGCCGCCTCTGCGCCGCGTGCGTCTGCCCGTATGTACGGCATTGCGCGGCGCGGCGATGGCGCAGTGCTTCAGCGAAGCCTGGCTGACGTCCTGACCGCGTAAGCGGGGTGATGAGCCAACGATGGCGCGCCGATTGAAAGGTAATCGATCCAAAATTTCTAGTTGGCCCAAAACGACGCCGGCGGCCAACGCGCGGGCGGGGTGTAATCGCGCGCGGGACAGGGTTAGTCTTTTTGCGATTCGACTGGGAAAGAGGTTCAAATTGTTGGAAACGGTGATTCTGTGGACGCACGCGGTGGCCGGCGCGATTTGGATCGGCGCGTGCGCATGCTTCGCGTTCGCGGGTCTCGCGCTCGCGGCCGGAAGCGCCGAGCAGCGCAATTTTGTGGCGAACGCGGCGCCCAAGATCGATCTGCTCGGCCTCGTCGCCGCGCTGGTGCTGCTCGCGACGGGAGTGATCAGCCTGATATGGGCGGCAGTTTCGCGCGGGTTCGCGTTCCCGACCACATTCATCACGGTGCTTGCCATCAAGATTGCGCTGTTTATCGTTATGCTTGCCGTGATGACGTGGTCGATGAGAGCCGGTGCGGCGGTCAGAGCGGTAATCGCGCGCGAGCCTGGCGGCGCGGCGGCGGGCGCGATGACCGCAATGGTGAAGGCGCACGTCGCGATCGTCGCGATGGGCGGTATCGCGCTGATACTGGGAACGTGGTTGATGGGAAGCTGAGGAGGCGAGATGGTTGAGAGACCACCGAGGATCAAAGTCGGCGCGTTCGAGGTGGCGTTCCTGGCCGACGGTTTCTGGCGCAACGACGGCGGATGCATGTTCGGGGTGGTCCCGCGCGAACTCTGGCAACACAACCATCCTCCCGACGAGCACAACCGTATCCGCCTGAACCTGACCTGTCCGCTGATCATGAAGGGGGGCGACGCGATTCTGGTCGATACGGGAATCGGCAACCGGCTAAGTCCGGTCGAGCGCCAGATCTTCGATCACGGCGACGGATGGATCCACGAGCATCTGCGCGCGCTCGGGATGGAGGCGGGCGACGTCACGCATCTGATCGTATCGCATCTGCATTTCGATCATTGCGGGGGCATCGTGCGCCGGCGGGATTCCGGCGCGCTGGAAGCTGCGTATCCGCGCGCGCGAATCTTCGTGCAGAAAGGCGAACTCGAAATCGCAGGCAATCCGCGCAACGAACGGCTTCACGCCGCGTATCGCCACGCCGCGGAGGTGCTCGCGCCGGTGCGATCGATGCTCGAAGCAATCGATGGCGATACCGACATCGTCGCGGGCGTGCGCGCGGTCGTCACCGGCGGCCATACCCGGGACCATCAGGCGGCGCTGGTCAGCGACGCAGGCGAATGCTTCATGCACCTGGCAGATATAGTGCCGACGCGCTCGCACATCCGCGGTCCGTGGAACCAGGCGTACGATCTCGACGTGCTGCGCACGATGGAACAGAAAGCGCACTACCTCGGGCTCGCCGCGGAGCAGCGCTGGTGGCTCTCGTTCGCGCACGACGACACCGTGTTCGCAGCAATGGTGAGAAGCGATCGCGGGCGCATCGTGCTCGGCGACACGGTGCCGGTTTCCGAGCGCTTATTTCAGTAAAGTTCAAGTTTGCATCCTGCTGAACGCGCCTGAGTGTGTTGCGTACGCCTGATGTTGCTTGTTGCAGATCAGTCGCTCGGTTATACTCGAAATCAGGATGGGCTCCCGATATAGCATGGCCCGACTGTTTCCCGCTCTCCCAGGCAGTATTCCTGCACAACATTCCATAACCCGAAGGAGATAGCCGATGGCGGATCTCAATAACTTCGAGCGAGTGATCAAAGAAGACCGCGCGGCACGCGAGTCGAAGCAATGGCGCGGCACGTTGCTCACATATCTCGAAGTGGTGAAGGCTGACCCGACGATAACCAAGCTCGCGCACGCGCGAATCTACGACTTGATCATTTCCGCCGGCCTTCATCCGTTGCACGACACCGACGATCCGCGCACCAAGCGGCTGTACAAGGATGAGCCGCTGAAGGTGTTCAATTTCTTCGCGGAGGAATTTTTCGGGATCGAGCGCATGATCGCGCAGATCGTCCGCTATTTCCATTCGGCGTCGCTCAAGGGCGAAGAGAGCCGCCAGGTTCTGTACCTGATGGGCCCGGTGGGCTCGGGCAAGAGTTCGCTGGTCGAGCGGATCCAGCGCGGGCTCGAGCAGATCGGATTCATCTTCGCGATCGACGGATGCCCGATGAACGAGGAGCCGCTGCATCTGGTGCCGCGCCATCTGCGGCGCGAGTTCGAGAAGATGCTCGGCGTGCACATCGAGGGCGACCTGTGCCCGGTATGCCGCTATCGGCTCAAGTCCGAGTTCAACAATCGCTACGAGGAATTTCCGGTCATCGGGCGCAGCTTCTCCAAGCGCAACCGGGTGGGAGTCGGCGTGGTGCCGCCGGTCGATCCGAATAACCAGGACACTTCGGTGCTGATCGGATCGGAAGACATCTCGAAGCTCGACCAATACTCCGAGGGCGACCCGCGGGTGCTCGAACTCAACGGCGCGCTGAACGTCGGCAACCGCGGAATCGTCGAGTTCATCGAAGTTTTCAAGAACGAGACCGAGTACCTGCACGCGATGATCACGGCGACGCAGGAGAAAGTGATTCCGGCGCCCGGGCGGCACGGAATGGTGTACGTCGATACCTGCATCGTCGCGCATTCGAACGAAGCCGAGTGGCAGAAGTTCAAGGCCGATCACACCAACGAGGCGATCCTCGATCGAATCGTCGTGGTGAAAGTGCCGTACAACCTGCGCCTGTCCGAAGAGGTGAAGATCTACCAGAAGATCATCAGGAACTCGGATTTCCGCGCGCACGTGGCGCCGCACACGCTCGAGCTCGCCTCGATGTACGCGATTTTGTCGCGCCTGGAGCCGACCGCGAAGTGCGACCTGATGACCAAGCTGCGGCTCTACAACGGCGAGGAAGTCGTCGAGAAAGGACGGACCAAAAAGATCGACGTGCAGGAGCTGAAAGAAGACACCAAGCGCGAGGGCATGTCGGGGATCTCGACGCGCTTCATCATGAAGGCGCTCGACAACGCGCTGTCGGACAACGTCACCGGCAACTGCATCAATCCGATCAACGTGCGCGAGGCGCTGATCTCGATGACCAAGGAGGGCGACCTGCCCGACGACACGCGCAAGCAGTATCTGGAGTTCCTGCAGGACACGCTGCACAAGGAATATCTCGACCTGCTCGAAAAGGAGATCACGCGCGCGTTCGTCTATTCGTATCAGGAGCAGGCGGAGTCGCTGTTCCAGAACTACCTCGATCACGCCGAGGCCTACGTCAACAAGACCCGCGTGCGCGATCGCAACACCAAAGAGGAACTGGCGCCCGACGAGGGCTTTCTGAAGTCGATCGAGGAGCAAATAGCGATCATCGGATCGGCGGCCGACGGATTTCGCCAGGAAGTGATCGCGTACCTGTGGGCAACGTCGCGGCGCGGCGAAAAGATCAGCTACAAGAGCTACGAGCCGCTCAAGGAAGCGATCGAGAAAAAGCTGATGACCTCGGTGCGCGACATTTCTCGCATCATCACCAAGGCGCGCACCCGCGACGAGGAGCAGGGCGAGAAGTACGGCTCGATGGTGAAGAACCTGCTCGAGAACGGGTACTGCGAATCGTGCGTGGACGTCGTGCTCAAGTACGCCGCGAACAATCTGTGGAAGGATTGAGAGGGGGCGCAAATCTGACTTTGGCGGTTATTCTGAGCGTGGTCCTGAAGAAGATCGGGATTGTTCGCTTCGCTCCAGAATGACGCGGAGAAGATAAATCGAAACAATGAGTGGCGGCGATACAATCTTCCGCGAATACCGGATCTCCGACGCCGAACGCTCCGACCGCTCGGCCGGCGACCGGCTGCGCCATCGCCAGAAAGTTCGCGAATCGATCCGCGAAAATATCGCCGACATCATCGCCGAAGAATCGATCATCGGCAAAGACAAAGACCGCGTGATCAAGGTTCCGCTGCGCGGAATCAAGGAATACCGCTTCGTTTTCGGCGACAACGCTCCCGGCGCGTCGCAGGGCGACGGCGACTCGCGGCCCGGGCAAGTGGTGGGCAAAACCGGCAAGGACCGACCCGGCGAAGGCGACGAACAGGCCGGCGACCGGCCGGGCGTCGATTACTACGAGACCGACGTCACGCTCGAGGAATTGATCGAGATCATGTTCGAGGATCTGGAACTACCCAACCTCGAGCGCCGCGCGCTGCGCGAAATCCAGTCCGATTACTCGTCGCGGCGCAAAGGCTACCGCAAGGTCGGCATCCGCATCAGGCTGGACAAGCGGCGCACCGCCAAGCAGCGCGTGATGCGGATGCTCGCGTCCGACAAGCGCAACGACGCGGTGGCGCGCGCGCTGGAAGAATCGAAGGCCGACCGCGAGCTCGATACCGAGGTTGAAGGGGAGAGCGATGAAATCGCGCTCGAAGAAGGCCGGCTTGACGAGGAGGCGCTCGCGGCTTCGACCGGCGCCGCATTCCAGCGCGTCCATCGCCGCTTCCCGTTCCATCAGGACGATCTGCGCTACAAGCACGTCGAGATCGACACCAAGGAGGAATCGAACGCCGCGGTAATCTGCATCATGGATACGTCGGGCTCGATGGACACGATGAAGAAGTACCTGGCGCGCAGCTTCTTCTTCCTGCTCTATCAGTTCATCTCGACGCGCTACCGCAACGTCGAAATCGTTTTCATCGCGCATCACACGGAGGCCAGCGAGGTCACCGAGGAGGAGTTCTTCCACAAGGGCGAATCGGGCGGCACGTTTATATCATCCGGCTACGCCAAGGCGCTGGAAATAATTGCCGCACGATACCATCCGTCGCTGTGGAACCTGTACGCGTTCCATTGCTCGGACGGCGACAATTTCGACTCCGACAATCCCGCCGCGCTCAAGGACGCGGAGGAACTCGCCGGGATTTGCAACCTGTTCGGCTACGGCGAGATCAAGCCGCTGGGGTCGCGATACTACGAATCTTCGATGCTCAACGTGTTCCGCCGAATTCAGGCGCCGAACTTTCACACCGTGCTAATCGAGCGCAAGGAAGACATCTGGCCGTCGTTCAAAGCCTTCTTGGCCAAGGACCGGGTGAAGGAAGCATGAGCGCGACTCCGCACGCGGGCGCCGCGCCGCGCATCGCGACGTGGAACCTGAACGACCTGGCCGAGTGGGACCGGCGGATTCGCGAGAAGGCGGCAGGGTTCGGGCTCGACTGCTATCCGCAGGAGTTCGAGCTTTGCGATCACAACGGGATGCTCGGGTACATGGCGTACTCCGGGATGCCGTCGCACTACCCGCATTGGTCGTATGGCAAGTCGTACGAGAAGCTCAAAACGCTTTACGATCACGGCGTCAGCGGTCTGCCGTACGAGATGGTGATCAACTCCAATCCCGCGATCGCCTACCTGATGCGCGACAACTCGATCCTGCTGCAGGTGCTCACGATCGCGCACGTGTACGGGCACAACGACTTCTTCAAGAACAATTTCACGTTCAAATCGACGCGCGCCGAACTGACTATCGAGGCATTCAAAGCGGCTGCGATGCGGGTGCGGCGCTACGTCGAGGATCCGTCAATCGGGGTGGAGCAGGTGGAGCGGATTCTGGACGCGGCGCATGCGCTGTCGTGGCAATGCCGGCGCAATCTTGCGATCAAGAAGCTCACGCCGCTGGAACAGATGGCTCGCGCCGAAGACGCCGCGCAAGGACAGCCCGATCCGTTTCAGAAAATCCACGCGCGCAAGCAGATCGAGGCGCCCGATTTCCACAAGGTCCCGCTCGAACCCGACGAAGACCTGCTGCTCTTCATTCGCGATCACAACCCGTTTCTCGCCGACTGGGAAAGGGATTTGCTCACCATCGTGGATGAAGAAGCCAAGTACTTCATCTCCATGATGGAGACGAAGATCATGAACGAGGGATGGGCGAGCTACTGGCACAAGAAGATTTTAGAGTCGCTCGAGCTGGAGCAGGGGCTGCATCTCGAATTCATCGTTAGCCACAACCAGGTCGTCCGCCCGATTCCCGGCCAGATCAACCCGTATCATCTCGGACTGAAGATTTGGGAAGACATCTACCGGCGCTTTACCAATCCGACCGCCGAGGAAATCAAGCGCGACGGACCGCCGGTGAAGTCCGGCGCGGAAAAGATCTTCGAGGTCCGCGAGGTCGAGCGCGACGCGTCGTTCATCCGCCGCTATCTGACCGAAGATCTCATGCGCGAGATGGATATTTTCGAATACGAGGCGCGCGGCGAGGAGTTGGTGGTCAGCAAGGTGGCCGACGAGGAGGGTTGGCAGGAAGTAAAGGCGACGTTGATCAAGAACGTCGGCACCAACTCGATACCGGTGCTGAAGGTCGAGGACGCCGACTTCGGCCAGAACCGCACACTCTACGTGAAGCACTATCACGACGGCCGCGATCTGCATATTGAATACGCCGAGAAAAGTCTCAACTACCTGCAGCGGCTATGGGGCCGGGAAGTCGTGCTCGAGACCGTGCTCGACGGCAAGCGCTCGCTGCTGTGCAGCAACGATCGCGGCTTTTCCGTCCGCGCGCTCAAGTAGAAACCATTTGCCCGCCGTATCGCGTTCGTCGGGTACCGGCTCCGGGACGCTCGTGGGCGGCTCCATCGGCGCATCGCGGCACGTTGCTTTAGATTTGTTGGTCGGATAATTTCAGGGATGGAAGATGCGGTTCGGGTCGGTTGCAAGGAGGCGCGGATGATGGAGTGGCCGAAGTGCCAAAAATGTAACAACGGCGCACTGATTCCACTGTCCGACTATGGGCAGGAGGGTGCTTCGGTTCTGTTCAAGGCGTGGGTTTGCACGAATCCCGATTGCGGTTTCAGCCTGCGCGTGGACAAGGGTGAAGTAACTTACGGCAGGCGCATCGAGACCAAGCACTGATTAATTTTCGATTGCGACTTATAGGGCAGTCCGCGCGGGCTGCCCTTTTTTTGTCGTGTCCTCACCCGCTTGAAAAATCCGCCGGCGCCGATCCGCTACCAGCACGTTGCTTGAGTTAGTTCACTAGTAAGTCCATAATTGAATCATGGTTCGCCTCAACATTCACGAGGCCAAGACCCACCTTTCGAAGTACCTGGGCAAGCTGAAGCAGGGCGAAACGATCGTGCTTTGCAAGCGCAATGTACCGATTGCCGAAATCCGGCCGATTGCGCAACCGCTTCAGGGCAAGCGCCCGATTGGCCTGTACAAGGGCAAGTTCACCGTGCCTGCGAGCTTTTTCGAACCGCTCCCTGAATGGCTGCTCGATGCGTTTGAGGGCAGACAATCCAAGTGAAGCTGCTGCTCGATAGCTGCAGCTTCTTATGGATCACGACCGCTCACGCGGAATTGTCATCGGCGGCAAGAACTGCCTTCGAGAACGAATCGAATGAGGCGTACTTGAGCGTTGTCTCGGCATGGGAGATCGCGATCAAGAACGGCCTCAGGAGTTTATCACTGCCGGAACCGGTGCAAGTTTTTCTGTCGCGTGCTCGCATCCTGCATAAAATCGAATCACTGAATCTGAGCGAAGAAGCAATCGTACAGCTTCCGCGCCTACCGCCGCTCCATCGCGACCCGTTTGACCGGATGCTCGTATGCCAGGCGATTGCGGAAGGCATGGCGATACTCACTCCCGACGAACTTATTCGACAGTATCCAGTGCGCACAATTTGGTGAGCGTCCAGCCTTAGTCTTCGATCCAAGCGCACCCGAAAGACCTGGATTCAGGGTGCTACGCAGTCGCAAGGCATGCTCTCCGAAAGGTGGTACTTGCGGCAGAGCGCAGGAAAGCGAAAAAAATGAGGGCGGATGCATCATGCATCCGCCCCTATGAGATTCCCCGGCCGCGTCCTACTCTCCCGTGACGCCTTCGGTCACAGTACCATCGGCGCTGAAGGGCTTAACTGCCGTGTTCGGGATGGGAACGGGTGTTTCACCTTCGCCATGGCGACCGGAAACCTGCGGCCGCCGCCGTTAGGCGAAGGCTCAAGCTCCGACAATCTGAATAGTAGGGTCTTCAAGTGAGGTTTTCGAACCTCGTCTGTGACTCGACCTTTGCCGTCCCGTCCGGTTAGCGATTGAAACCCGGACAAGTATGCGGCGACTATAGCAACTGAGTAGTTAGCTCAATTGAAATAGGTAGTGGTCAAGCCTCACGGCCAATTAGTACCAGTCAGCTCCACGCCTTACGGCGCTTCCACCTCTGGCCTATCAACCTCCTGGTCTAGAAGGGGCCTTTAGGATCTTACGATCGGGATACCTAATCTTGGGGTGGGCTTCCCGCTTATATGCTTTCAGCGGTTATCCCGTCCGTACATGGCTACCCGGCGATGCGGCTGGCGCCACAACCGGTACACCAGAGGTACGTCCGTCCCGGTCCTCTCGTACTAAGGACAGCTCCCCTCAAGTATCCTTCGCCCACGGCGGATAGGGACCGAACTGTCTCACGACGTTCTGAACCCAGCTCGCGTGCCACTTTAATCGGCGAACAGCCGAACCCTTGGGAGCTACTCCACCCCCAGGATGTGACGAGCCGACATCGAGGTGCCAAACCTCCCCGTCTATGTGAACTATTGGGGGAGATAAGCCTGTTATCCCCGGCGTACCTTTTGTCCGATTAGCGATGGCCCTTCCATACGGGACCACCGGATCACTATGACCTGCTTTCGCACCTGCTCGAGCCGTCGCTCTCGCAGTTAAGCTCTCTTATGCCATTACACTCAACGGCTGGTTTCCACTCAGCCTGAGAGAACCTTCGCGCGCCTCCGTTACATTTTGGGAGGCGACCGCCCCAGTCAAACTACCCACCATGCAGTGTCCCACACCCGGTAAGAGTGATGGTTAGAAGCCAAGAATCACAAGGGTGGTATTTCAAGGTTGGCTCCATGCGAGCTAGCGCCCACACTTCAAAGCCTCCCACCTATCCTACACATGAAATTCCTAGATTCACTGCAAAGTTATAGTAAAGGTGCACAGGGTCTTTCCGTCCTGCCGCGGGTACTCGGTATCTTCACCGAGAGTGCAGTTTCGCTGTGTTTGTGGTCGAGACAGCTGGGAAGTCGTTACGCCATTCGTGCAGGTCGGAACTTACCCGACAAGGAATTTCGCTACCTTAGGACCGTTATCGTTACGGCCGCCGTTTACCGGGGCTTCGATTCAAAGCTTGCACCTCTCCTCTTAACCTTCCGGCACCGGGCAGGCGTCAGACCCTATACGTCGTCTTGCGACTTCGCAGAGCCCTGTGTTTTTAGTAAACAGTCGCCACCCCCTCTTCTGTGCCCCCCGCCCCTGGTTGCCCAGAGACAGGGCCCCCTTCTCCCGAAGTTACGGGGGCATTTTGCCGAGTTCCTTCAACACCGTTCTCTCAAGCGCCTCGGTATGCTCTACCAGTCCACCAGTGTCGGTTTGGGGTACGGTCTTCAATTGCCGGCGCTGTTTCCTGGAAGCCCCGCACCCGCCACCGCAATCCGATAAGCGGTGACAAACTTGGGCCTTCGTCGCGCCCCGGCAGGCTGGG
>NZ_DATCTO010000016.1 GCF_036567905.1 Candidatus Binatus sp. | reverse complement strand
CCTGATGTATCTGCCGCGTGACGAGCGTGGTGCCATGGGTAGGAAAATTGAAGCGATCTCGGTGTCCCTTAAGTCTAACTTGCGCCCGTCGAATCGCAGCCGTCGAGCGCAGTCGCCGGATGTAACGACAATCGGTGCGAGGAAACAACCGAGGAGTTGTTCCCTTTGTAACAGAATCGGCCTTGAACGTAACTTTATTTGGCCTAAAACATGCTCCAGATTCAGGCTTATCCGTTGTAAGCGCCAACGGTGTATACGCCCGATCCTGGGCGGTGCGATTTTGAATGAGAAAAGAGATTTCCGCGAAACAGACCTCGACAGACTAAGCCGACTCAAGGTTTTGTCGTGGCTTTCTCCGTCTGAGCTTAAACTTCTGGCAAGTGCGCTCTCGCTTTCCGACTACAAACGACACGCGTTAATTCTGCGCGACGTTGCGCAGGCCCAAAGTGCTCACATTCTGTTGGCAGGAATTGCGCGCATCACCTGCCGCAACGCGCGCAACGAGCGTATCACGGTGGCGATGCTGGCGCCGGGACCGATTCCGGAATTCCCAGCGCTGCCGCTCAGTCAGTCTGGTTTTCAATGCGAGGCTTACAACGATTGCCGCGTTGGAACTGTGAGCTGGGCTGACTTCGGCGGCATTACCCCAAATGCTCCCGAGTCCGCCTTCAAGCAATTTCACAGCAACGATTTGAAGCAGTGGTACCGCCTCCTGCTGCGCAGCTCGAGTTTTCTGAACCTTGGCCTGCACGAACGAATAGCCATCGCGCTGCTGGAGCTGTGCTCGGACTTTGGAGTCGAGGAATCGCGCGGCACGCTGCTGCGCGTATCTTTCAGCCATAAGGACATCGCCAACCTGGTCGGCGCCTCGCGGCCAAGAGTCACCGAGCATCTGGCGCGATTGGAGCGCGAAAAGTTCGTCATCCGCCAGGGACGACAGATGATCGTGCAGGTCGCCAAGCTTCTCGATTCCATGAATGCTCAGGCCGGCGCGCATGTTTTGCGGGTCGATCCGCGACGTGAATAAGGCGAGCGGTTCGGCGCGAGGTCAGTCTTAGGATGGACCTAGCAAAATCGCGCCCGGATAGGTTCTGCCCGATTCTGGCTATTCCCGCCGTCTCGGGCGTTCTCCGGGTCCATGCGTGATCGCAAATAGCGCGCACACGCGCCGATTTCGATCGATTCTCTGACATCTCCAAAAATCTGGAGACTGAAATGTGGAGCAGAAGGGATTTGAACCCTCGACCCCTACGTTGCGAACGTAGTGCTCTCCCAGCTGAGCTACTGCCCCATCCAAGACCGAGACGCGATTACTATTGTGAGATAACTGACTTCAAGTAAGCTCGCAACCTTTCGGCCAGATCGGCGCGTTTCAATCCGAAGCCAATTTGCGCCGAGATGAACCCCACGCGATCACCCAGGTCATAGCGGACGCCCTCGAACTCGTAGCCGTAAATCTTGCGGCGCCCCGCCAGCGCCATCAGCGCGTCGGTCAACTGAATTTCGCCTCCAGCGCCCGGCTTGCCCGCGGCCAGCAGTTCGAAGATGTCGGGCGTCAGCACGTAGCGGCCCATGATTGCGAATTCGCTCGGCGCTTTTTCGGGCGCCGGCTTCTCGACCATCCCACGCAGTTCGTAAGTCCGCTCGCCGACGGCTTTCAAATCGACGATGCCGTACTTCGAGATCTCGCTGCGCGCGACCTTGAGCAGCGCGACCACCGGCGCGTCACGGGTCTCGGCCACGTCCAGGAGCTGGCGCAGGCACGGCCGCGGGCAATCGAAAATGTCGTCGGGGAGCATCACGGCGAACGGTTCGTCGCCGACCGCCTCGCGCGCTTGCAGCACTGCATGGCCGAGGCCGAGCGGACGGTGCTGTTCGGCGATCGTGATCCTGGCCGGATTGTTGCTGCGTCGGACGAGTTCAAGGATGTCGCGTTTGTCGCGGGCTTCGAGATAGCGCTCGAGTTCCGCGTTGGGCTCGAAGTGGTCGGCGACGGTGGTCTTGCCGGGGCTGATGACAAGAATGATTTCCGCGATGCCGGAGGCGACCGCCTCCTCGACGACGACCTGAATCGCCGGTGTATCCACCACCGGCAAAAGTTCCTTGGCGATCACCTTCGACGACGGAAGCATCCGCGTGCCCATCCCGGCCGCGAGAATGACCGCCTTATTTACTTTCATAGCAGTGTGCGATTTTCCGGGTTGGAGGCGTACTCAGATCTTCTGCTCGCGCGCTTCCTGTGCGGATTTGCATGCGATGCAAAGCGTGGTGACGGGGCGCGCCCTGAGCCGCTCGATCCCGATTTCGCCGCCGCATTCCTCGCATTGTCCGTACGAGCCGTCTTCGATTCGCGCGAATGCCTCGCTGATTTTGCTGAGCAACTTGCGCTCGCGATCGCGCATCCGCAGCAGGAAATTGCGATCCGATTCGAGCGCGGCCCGATCGGTCGGGTCGGCGCAGGCCTCTTCCGACTCGTGGTTCATGGTGCCGACCGCGCGCTCCGATTCCTGGAGAATGTCGCGTTTGCGGCCTTCGAGCAATTTTCTGAAGAGCTGGAGGTCTCTTTGCCTCACGGTTGAACTGTCCGTCACGAGCCGAGTTTTTGATTCTATCGACGCCCTGCTACGATGTAAAGGTTGCGGGATGAAAACGGCTTATCTCGACGCGTTCTCCGGCCTCAGCGGCGACATGATTGTCGGCGCAATCCTCGATTGCGGTGCGGACTTTGACCAATTCGAGCGCGCGATCAAGTCGCTGCCGATCGCAGGTTATCGGCTCTCGACCCGGCGCAAAATCTCAAGCGGGATCTCGGCGCTTAAGTTCGATGTCGCCGTGACCCAGCCGCAGCCGGAGCGTCATTTCGCCGAGATTCGCGCGCTGATCGAGGCATCTGCGCTGGCCGCGACCGTCAGGCATCGCGCGATCTCGATCTTCGAAGTGCTTGCCCAAGCCGAGGCGAAGATTCACAACACGTCGCCCGACCGCGTTCATTTTCACGAAGTCGGCGCGGTCGATTCGATCATCGACATTGTCGGCACGGCATGGGGACTCGAGCATCTCGGCGTCGGCGACGTGCTCGTGTCTGTGCTCCCGATGGGCGGTGGATTCACGCGCTCGCAGCACGGAGTCATTCCCGTGCCGGCGCCGGCGACGGCGGAGTTGCTCTCGGGATTCCCGGTGAAAATCGGCGACGGTGCGCACGAGATGGTCACGCCGACCGGCGCGGCGGTGGTCCGCGCGCTGGCGCGGCCGGCGGCCATCCCACTTGGGTTCGAAGTCGAGAAAATCGGCTACGGCGCGGGCGCGCGCGAGCTGGAAGATCGGCCCAATGTGTTGCGGCTGATGCTCGGGCGCGAGCGGGCCGCGTTCGACAGCGACGAGATGATCGAGATCTCCGCAAATATCGACGACCTTAGCCCGCAGATTTACGACCATGTGATGAATCGCCTGTTTGCCGCAGGTGCGCGCGACGTGACGATTACGCCCACGATGATGAAGAAGAGCCGCCCGGCGGTGACCCTGGGCGTGATCGCCGAGGCCACGCGCCGCGACGCGATCGCGGAAATTATCTTTGCGGAGACCTCGACGATCGGACTGCGGTTCCACGGCGTCGAGCGCCTCAAACTGCATCGCGAGATTCACGAGGTCCAGACGCGATGGGGCATGGTTCGGGTCAAAACATCGGGCGCGCATGGGCGCGAGCCGACTACGATTTCGCCAGAGTACGATGACTGCCGGCGAATCGCCGCCGAGCACAAAGTAGCGCTGCGCGTCGTGATCGAGGAAGCGCGCGACGCCGCGCGAGCGCGCGGACCGGCGCATCGCGGCGAAAAATGACTTCCGAACGCCTGCATATCAACGAAATCTTTTACAGCATCCAGGGCGAATCCACGCACGCGGGCCGGCCATGCGTGTTCGTGCGATTAACCGGATGCAACCTGCGATGCAAATGGTGCGACACCGAGTACGCATTCTACGAAGGCCGCCAGATGCCGATTGCCGAGGTCGCCGAAATAATTCGCGGCTACCGCTGCGACCTGGTCGAAGTGACCGGCGGCGAACCGCTGCTGCAGGAGGGCGTGTATCCGCTGGCGGAGGCCATGCTCGAATCCGGCCAGACCGTGATGATCGAGACGTCGGGGGCGGTGGACGTCGGCCGGCTCGACCCGCGCGTCATCAAGATCATGGACCTCAAGTGTCCGGGCAGCGGCGAATGCGAGCGGAATCTTTGGAGCAACCTCGACCATCTGACCCGCCGCGACGAGATCAAATTTGTAGTCGCCGATCGCGCGGATTACCAATGGGCCAGGGACGCAATCGTCGCGCGCGACCTTGCCCGGCGCGTGGGCGCGCTATTGATGAGCCCCGTGCTCGGACAACTGGCGCCCGCCGCGCTCGCGGCGTGGATACTCGAGGATCGAATCCCGGCGCGGCTGCAAATGCAGATGCATAAGCAGATCTGGCCGGGCATTTCCCGCGGCGTTTGATCGCGCGCGCGGGGTCACCCCTGGCCGTGGCGACGGCAGCGCAGTATTAAGCCCGCGGCAGGGGCCGCGCCCGCCAACGGCGGGCGGTCGTTGGCACGACGGGCCAGTATTAATTCGCAGGGGTCACCCCTGCCGCGCCGGCGACGCAGAATGCTGTCGCACGGGATCGCCCGACAGCAATTGCTGCGCTTTTTGCAGCGCCGCCTCGGTCTCGCGCAACAAATCGGCGAACACTTCCGCCGTCGGCTTGATCTCGTGGATCAATCCTGCGCCCTGTCCGGTCGGCATGAACGTGCGATTGGGATCGAAGGGGTTGCCGCCGAGTCCGCTAAAGTTCATGACTCCGTTGTGCTGCGAGGTCATCGCCTGCATGGGGAACGGTTGAATCTTCGAGGGATCCTTCTCCCACTCGAGCGCATATTCGGTGCGGATGACGCGGCAGGTCTTGCCGGTGTATGCGCGCGTGCGCATGGTGGAATCCTCGTGCGCCCTTACGATCGCGTCGCGGTAGCCCGGCGCCGCCTGCGCCTCGGGCGTTGCGATAAAGCGCGTTCCGATCACGACGCCCTGCGCACCGAGGGTGAGCGCCGCCGCGATCTGTCGTCCGTCGGCGATTCCTCCGGCGGCCAGCACCGGCAGCTTGACCGCGTCGATCATCTGCGGCACCAGCGATAGCATCCCGATCTCGCCGGTATGGCCGCCGGCCTCGGTGCCTTGCGCGACGACCACGTCGGCGCCGGCCGCCTGCGACTTGACGCCGTGATGCACCTTGCCGCACATCACGACGATCTTCATCCCGTTGTCGTGCATCACCTTGACGAATTCCTGCGGTACCGAGAGTCCGGCGACGAACACCTTGATCTTTTCCTCGATCATCACGGGTACGTGCGGGCGCATCATGTCGGGAATCGGCGCGAGCATATCGACGGCGAACGGCTTGTCAGTCAGCTCGCGAATCTTGCGGATTTCCGCGCGCAGGTCGTCGGGGCTGAGCGACGCGGCGCCAAGAACCCCGAGTCCGCCGGCGTTGGAAACCGCGGCCACCAGCCTGTGCATCGCGACCCCGCCCATCCCGGCGAGCAGAATCGGATATTTGATTCCAAAGTAATCGCAAATCGGCGTGTGCAGCATCTAAGCGTTCTCCAATGGTGAGCCGTCTATGCGACTGGCTCTTGATGACTTCTTTAGTCCGACCGGTACGGCGCGATCAAGCGCGGTGGCCTGATAGGTTTGCCTGATGCATAATTGCGTTCGCGTGCGGAGAGGTGGCCGAGCCCGGTTTAAGGCGCACGCCTGGAACGCGTGTAGACTCGAAAGGGTCTCGGGGGTTCGAATCCCCCCCTCTCCGCCACACAGTCTGGCATGTTTTCCTACATTTTGGAGAAGCGATAAAATCGGCGCGTGGGGCGCGATTCACGCGCGGCCGTGGAACCAGAGAATGCCATCGGCCGCGGCTGAGCGCGAGAATCCCGCAAAATTCTCTGTTCGCGATTTTGGTGGGTCCATCTGCGAACCGGCCAACATTTTGCGGGGAAGCGTCCTCGGGAAGAACGCCTGCCGCAAGCAACTACGCCCGCGTGAGTCTATCGGGGTTCCAGAGCTTGCTGTTGCGCGCTCCAGAGCGGGGGCAGTTCGATTCTCTGGGTCATCGCTAGAGTGCTGAGGTCTGCGGGCTGGCGCTGTGCCTACTAAAAACTCCGAAAGCGGCGAAAAGTCTAGAGTTTTGGTAAGGGCCGCCGTAGTGTCGCCAGCATGCTTAAGCTCGAGCGATCCATCATCTCGGTTGTTGCCCGCCGATTCCGTAGCCGGGCGGTTGTGGA
>NZ_DATCTO010000015.1 GCF_036567905.1 Candidatus Binatus sp. | reverse complement strand
TGCGACCGCACGGCAGTCTCGGCGCCTTGACGCCAGCCGAGTTCGCAGCGTTAAAAAGACGGGAAACGCAACCGCCCGAGGAGGGCGAAAAAACCGGCGGACTCTACTTATGATTGGCGGGAAATTGGGGAGCAGGCCACGTCGTTATATGCCCGTGCCGCACGTTCTTCTCATGCACGGAGTCGAGGGACGCCTGCTTCAGCGGAAACCCCCGCTCAATGAGTCGGATCTGATCGATCACTTCTTATCCTCTTCTGGCGAAGGCATAAGTGTCGTTGGATCGAGCGGCTCTCTCGAATCTATTCGGTAAAGACTCACAACGAATCTCCCAGCTAAGTCACGTGCTAGCTTTTGAATGTGATCGTTCGTGATCACCTCGCCCTCACCTGGCATTTGAGAGTGGTACGAAGACTCGATCATTTCGTTGAGATTTTGTCGTCGCTGCAGGTCTCCGAGCGTAGAGAAAAACGCCTGCAACTGTTTGCTCGCGACGCCAAGATCGAATCGTCGCGTCGCGAAATACTCACGACCAATCTCCGCGGGCGGTACAACAGTCGCGTCGAAGGCCTCGTTTGTTATTGGATCAATCACATACGCGCGGTTTATCTCCGGGCCACTCCACGTTTCGGCGAGCAAGCCAGAAAATCGTAGCGCGCCAAAGAGCTCTAGCAACCCGAACACGAGCCCACGATTCGGTGACGCGAAGACGAAAAGACGATGCTGAAAGGGCTGTGGATTCGGCGTTGCTGGGAAGACACACCGATGGTCAAAGTCCACCCAAGGCTCGGGTGGGCGCTCGCCCGCCGATATGAACTTGATAATTTCAGCAGAGACGCCCAACCTGACTTGATCGGGTCGGACGTTAATGCAGAGGTAGTTGAGCATCATCTTGGCTACTGACCGAAGTCCAAGGCTGCCACCGAGCTTGAGGCTGAATCTCATTTGGGGCAGATACTGGGAGACGCTCTCGGCCGTGACGGCTCCGATCTCGCCTTTACCTTTGAAGCGCTCCAGCTGGGCCGCAAGAAGTCTCCGAGCTTCCTCCTCATTACGTGCCTGTATGTTGACCCTGATTTGGCCATTGGGAAGCGTTTCCGTTTTGACTGACGCCTTTGCCACTTCAGGCTTCTGGCCGCGAAGATTGACTTCATATCCGAGTCCGGAATCGAGTTTCCTCAGCGTTGGGGCCGGTTTGCCGCGCCCTGTGGTGATACCGACCTGATTGGAAAAGACCTGAAGCGAATCGGCGAAGGGTTTGTCGATTTCCGTGCCAAGCCTATTGTTGCACGGATTACAACATGCATTGTGGGTTTGTTTCTTACCACCCAAAGCACTGAGGATAACGTGCTCGCCGGAGCCATCTAGCGGGTTTTCACAGTACAGGCATTTCAAATGAGTAGTCATGGCGTGGTCCACCTATCTATCGTCGGCCGCACAGATGATCTCTCCTTCGTCGATGATGACACCGCCCTTGGCGGTGGTGACCAGCTTGCGAAAGGGATCCTGGACGCGAAGCAAGCGTGGAGAACTACTGCCGCAATCGAAGACCACATAGAGCCAGTAGCGATCGCGCAAATTGCAGCTGCGGCTCCACTCGTTCTCGGTAAGCTCTATGTCACCGACGCCAGCGCGGCCCTTTACCTCGATCGCTCGTTCGTCGAGGATCGTGGACTTCGCGCTGGTTGCCCCGAAGGCCGGTCGGTTCGACAGAATATCGAAACCGGGATTATCGGAGAGTCCAGCGGCTCGTGCGAGCGGCGGGGTCGATACGTCGCGCGCGGTCCATCCCTGCTCGCGTTCGTACTCCGACGCTATTCTGACTGCGATCTTCTCGATTTCGTCGTCGTGCCGTTTGCGATCTTCTGGATCGGTGGATGGAACTACCAGGGCGTGGACAAGGAACTGGACTTCACCCGGAGCGATTAGCTCGGGCTCGCGGTGAATTGTCGCAAGCGCCTGCTCCTTCAGGGTCTCCAGCGCGCGCTGGCGTTCCTTGATCGTTGCGAGGTCAGCGGCGGCCTTCGCGTCGCCCTCGCGCGCCTGCGCCGCTTTCATCACGCGTTGGGCCAGCAGTTGGTCTTCCTCGTAGCGGTAGCCTGCGGTAAGGAAGCCTTCCCTTTCCGGGAGGCTGTCGAGCAAGGCCTGCCGGTGGCGATCGGCGATCGGCCGCGCAATTCCTTGCAGCGCGTACGCCTCGGCATGCTCGCACGCGGCACCGATCGTACTTGCAAACGCGCGCACTGCGAGCGGAACACCGCCGCCGATTCCTTCATTGGCGCCCCGAAGCAAGAGCAGATGCTCAACCGGGCATTCTTCGATCTGTCCGCCTTCCTCCTGTCGCATTCCGACGAGCCGATACTCAACTGGGGCGTCCGCGCCGAATGCCTCAAAGTTCGAGTCTGCCTTCCGTATGACCTGAACCAGCGCCAGGTGAAAGAAGTAGGGGCGCGGTGCATAAGCATCGATGAAGACGCCGCCGCGGAGCGCGTCGCGCGCGAACCGCGCGCATACCAATTCACGGAATCGCTCGAAAAGCGGCTCGCCCGGATGGAGAAAGATCGCATGATCGTCTTCTTTGGGCTTGTGCAGGGTGAGGCGGTTGCGGCTCTCCGGAGGATAGAAATCGAGGGTCAACCAGAACGGGTCGAGTGCATTCGGCCTCGCCTCGGCGAATGAAAAAAACCCGTCGATGTCGCCGTCAATCCGAAGACCCAGCAACGGGGCGGCTTGCTCGATAAAGTTCCGCACATAACCTGGCAGCAACCTGCGGAGTTGTTCGCGCGCGAGTTCAGCGCGTTGCTCAGGGAGCTTGGACTTCACCTTGCCACCCTCGCCGAACAGGTGATTATCGCGCTCCTGCTGAGCACGCACTTGCTCGGGCGTGAGCGTGCCTTCGAACTTTCGCTCGGATTCCTGCGCACCTTCCTCGGTGATGCAATCCTCCATGTATTGCTTGAGGCTTACGCCCTCGAACAAGCGGCCGATCACATCAAACACCTTGTCGGAGCCCAACTCGCGGCGGATGCGTTCGAGCTTTTCAAGCAGCGTCTTGAGAACGCGCCCTTCGCGGGTCTTGCCGGCCACCAGATTGACGATTCTGACCTCGTGCTGCTGCTTGTACCGGTGGATGCGCCCCATGCGCTGTTCGAGGCGCGCCGGGTTCCACGGGATGTCGTAGTTCACCATGATCCAGCAGAACTGAAGATTGATTCCTTCGGCGGCGGCGTCGGTACAGATCATGTACATCGCGCCGCCTTGATCGATGGGGCGGCGGAAGAACTCGACCTGCTCCTGGCGTTCGAGATAATCCATCGCGCCGTGGATTCGAGCGACCTTGCCGGCGAAGCCCATCCCTTCAAGGCTTCGCACGATGAAATCCAGTGTGTCGCGATGCTCGGTGAATACGATGATCTTCTCGTTCCGCCATTGCGGGTCGCGAATGACCTCGCGGAGCTTCTCAAACTTCGAGTCTTCGCCGCGTTCATAAACCTTGCGGGCAAGGTCGAGCAACTCAGCGACCTTGTTGCGCTCGGCCTGAAGCTCGCCGAGTGTGACGCCGACCACACCGCCCATGGCGCGCGCCTCGACCGCCTCGTTTTCCTCCAATTCGTCCTGCGGCTGCTCTTCGTCTCCGGTCTCGTCGGCGAGCACGTCGCGCAAGTCAGCGAGATCGCGTTGAAGTGCGAGTAACTGTTCCTGGTCGAGGCGCCCGCTTCGAATGTCGTCGATCCAATTGTCGAGCTTGGCGAGGCGTCGTTCGAACGAGCGCATCATCGAATAAGTGGAACTGGCGAGGCGCCGCTGAAAGACGCTCATTGCGAGATGCGCGGCGGAGCGGTTCAGAAAGCGAGCGCGGTTGTAGTAATCCCGGATGTAGTCGGTGGTCCGGTCGTAGAGAGCTTGCTCGCCGGTCTCGCCCGCAGAGAGATCGTAGCTCAGAGTGTCAGAGACACGACTAGGAAAAATGCGCGAGCCATCGAATGTGACCATCTCCTCCTTAGTGCGGCGGATGAAGTGGCGGCGGCGGGAATCGGGCGGATACGCATCGAAGGCCTCTTTGGTGGAAAGGACCTCCGGCTCCAGAAGCCGCCATAAACAGTAGTATGGATAGTCCTTGCCCATGTGTGGCGTGGCTGTAAGGAGGAGAAGATGGCGGCAACTCCATCCGAGGCGGTATTCCGGGTCGCTGTTGCGAACACCGGCAAGCGCTTCGGCGGCTCGGTAGCGATCGGTACGCCGAAACGTTAGGTCGGCATCCAGCCGGGCAGACAGCTTGTGGGCCTCGTCGAAGACCGCGAGGTCGTATGGGGCGACACCTGATTCGCGGAGCCGGGAAAACATTTTCTCGCCGGTGAGAGTGTCGATGCTGACGATAACGAGATCACCCTCGGGGCCGGAGAATGGATTCGAGTTGCGGGCGTCGGCACCCATGACAATTCTGAAGCGCAATCCGAACAGCTTTCGGAGTTCGCTTTCCCAATTCCCGATCAGGCCGGCGGGCGGAACGATGATGATTCGACGGAGAAGCCGCCGCGTTAGCATCTCGCGGATATACAGCCCGGCCATGATCGTTTTGCCCGCGCCCGCGTCGTCAGCCAAGAGAAAGCGGAGCCGCGGTTGAGCGAGCATGTGCTCATAGACGGCGATGCGTTGATGTGGCAGCGGATCGATAAGGGATGTTTCGGTCGCAAAGGCGGGGTTGAAGAGGTAGCCGTGCGCCAACCTTTCCCCCTCGGCTACGGCTCGAACCGTCCGGGAGTCGCTGGAGAAATCGATTCTAGGAAGCGGTTCCGCTGGAATCTGTGCGACCGGTGCGGGGCCGTTCGAGTTAGCTGCTGAAGGCGCTGCTACGGTGAGAGCGTCGATCCCGTGCTCCTCGGCCGCGAGGATCCGGCGCCACGCTAGAGCAGAAGGACGCGACTGGCTGTTCTCCCAACGATTGACCGAAGCGAATGAAACACCCAGCGATTGGGCAAATTGGGTCTGCGTCAGTCCCAGCTTGCCGCGGAGTCGCCGGATGCGGTCGCCGAAACCGCGTGGCAACGCCGAGTCTGGGTTGAACGGCATTCGCTTCGTATAACACCGCGCTCCACCTCAAACAAGACAGTAGGGTCGTCGTGTGAACTGAAAAACGCGATATCGCAGACGCGATACAAAGGTCCCTTCTCCAGCCTCCCGCGAACTTGGAAAATTACAGTTGACCGGGTCAGACGTACCAGCATATATTAAATATTGCTGGTAATTCTATCAATGCCCTTCGATAAGGAAAAGAGAGCTTTTGAACGAGGCGGCGGGTTGCTTCGAACCAGCGCCGCACTTCGTGCCGGCGTGCATCCTCGCGTGTTGTACCAGATGCGCGACCAAGGCATCGTCGAACGACTCAGTCGGGGCCTCTACCGTCTGGCAGGTCTGCCTGCGCTCAGCAATCCCGACCTCGTGACTGTTGCGCTGAAGGTCCCAACCGGGGTGATATGCCTTATCTCCGCCTTGGCCTACCACGAGATTACTACTCAGATTCCGCACGAAGTTCACGTTGCGCTGCCGCGCGGTACCGAGCCGCCGCGACTCAAGCATCCTCCACTCCGCGTGTTTTGGTTCACGGGTCGCTCGTTTACGGAAGGCATTGAAACGCACAAGGTAGATGGCATCAGGCTTCGCGTGTACAGTCCCGAAAAGACGCTGGCCGACTGCTTCAAATACCGGAACAAGATTGGGCTCGACACTGTTCTCGAAGCCCTGAGGCTCTATCGAAGCCGGAAACGACCCAATGTCGATGATCTGATGAAATTCGCCCGCGTGTGCCGCGTGGAAAAAGTGATGCGCCCTTATCTGGAAGCCCTGCTGTACTCCTCGTGAGAGCGCCCGGAGTGACGGTCGGTTCGAGGTGATCGTGAGCAGAGAGGTGTCCCGAATCAGAGAATGCGGACGCGACCGTACGGTATGGCGCCTATGTCGCCAGCCTGATAATTCTTTGTCTCGGATATCGAGCCGCTGCCGGGGCTAGCGAGACGAAGCTTCAGCGATGTGAAGTTTGGCCCCCCATGTAGGAGTCTCAGTACCTCCGCGACAACAAAGCTGGCCGCGACGGCTCCAACGAATGGCACCGCCACAGCCTTCCCCGCAAGCTGAACGCGCCCGCATTCAGCGTCCTTGCCCTTGATGAGTTGGCCATAAGCCCGATTCTCGCGCGCGATCTGTTGCGCTCGATTTTCGAGGTCATCATCTGCAGGCCAGAGATCACTGGCAGTTCTCGGATTGGGCAGCGTATGCAGGCTAATCGTGTCGAAGTTGGAAGCGGTACCGCCTAAGCCACACTCGACGACTCTATGGAACTGGGCTGACTCAAGCGATTGGCGCGCAATGTTGGAGTCGAAGCCGCATAGAGCGAGACGTGGCTCCCTCAATTCGCAGCGGAAGTCTGGGCCGAATCGCCGTTCGACCAGCCTCGTCTTGAACCCTCGTTGCTCAAGCCACTTCGAACAGACTCTCGTTTTGTATGAGCCCACATGCTCGTTGCCAAGTAGTAGGCCGGTCTCAACGTTGGCGGCCGCAACCTTGTCGAAGTCGTTCAAAATGATTTGGGTGGATTCGCGTTCAAGGTACGGCAGAGTCCCCAAGGCCCACAGGTAGGCCTGCCCCAAGTGTCCCAATCCGAGGGCCCACAACTGGGTGGGCAGGAACTCAACGGGAACTCCTAGCGCGGCCGGGTTGTCGGTCTCCAGATCCGGTCTCCAAAGCGAGAGGGAAACTGGTCGGTGGCCGGCCTCAACGCTTACCTGCCCGAACGAAAGGAAGATTTCGGACACAGCCAAGGCGCCGGCGAGAACACCGACGAGGGTGCAGAATTCACGCTCGGGAAGGCGGGAGACGGTGGCGGCGGGACCGGTTTTTGCGATCCATCCGTCGAAGGTGACGCGCAGAGATTGATCAACGGCCGGGGCATCACCAAAGAGGATAGTATGGTCGCCAACGCGTGAAGGCGTTCGGATTCTTAACGCGCGATGTCCGAGTAAGCTGGCTAAGGCGCGACCCAACGTCTCATCGGCCGTGGGGCATATGAGCAACCGCGAGCCGATCCCCCTTTCGTCGATATCGATTCGAACCCCACCCGGGAAGCAGCGGTTTGCGATGTTCGCGGCCGTAAGCAAAGCCAATTGCAGCGTGAAGGAGTGCTCGATTCCCGAGCCACACGCGAGGGTAACGCGTTGGCGGCGACGACGTACCAGCGAGCGATCAGGGTCCTCTTGATCCTTGTCCACAAAGAGCTTCGATATGCGAGAGAATTCCTCTGGATTGGTTTGACCGGTCACTTTTGCCTCACCACAGACTCAGCTTGACTCTTTGCGGGCACCCGTCGTTGTTGCACTGCTGCCATTCATAGTTGCCCTGGTACTCGTAGATACCGGCGCGGCTCAGGGACCAACTCGATATGTTCGCGAAGTGAGGCAGGATGATGGCGACGTGCCCGCGTATGGGCATCATAGGATTCCTTCGATCTATCCCACTTTGTCGGGCAGCTCCACCGGGGTGCGTGTGAACGTCGGCTAGAACTTCTAAGTCATTTACGCGGCAATACGCCCAAAGTGTGGAAAATCCTGCCGCATGGAAATCAATTGCGCCGGAATCGAGAGCGTGCGGGTCGAGGTCATCGTACATCCGATAGTCGAGAACTCTCCCGTGATGCGGTTTTCGACGGCCCAGCAGAAACGCACCGCTCTCGCGCTTGCCCGCACCGCGCGCGCGTAGAGTACGGACCAACCCAGCCCATCGAAGCAAGGGGATTACGATGATTTGTGGACAATTAGGAGATTCCAACGTAGTCCTCGGAGTTCAGCAGTACGTGTAATTCAACCAGCAGGTTCACAATGGTGTGATCCGGACCCCAGATCAGATGAGGCTGTTCGTTCGCCCAGTTTGGGTGTGTTTGAGCTGCGACACGATCATAGGGATGGTAGAAGGCGGTCCCGTTATTCCAGTCAGTCCGAAAGACTCGTGCGACTCGGCTGTTTGACTTCCCTTTCGGTCGTTTGGCGACCGTCGCCATTTGCTTAATAACCGGATCCCAAAACGTTCCCGTGGGCGGCACGCTCTTGTAATTCGCGCAATCAAGTAGCACGTAAAACCGGTCTGGGGCCGCAGGCCGTTTGGCCGACGCAATCCAGAGGACGACTCGCGGCCATTGGATGTCGTCTGAGACAACTTCCTCGGTGGCGGTGCCCCATTGCCCCTCGGCGACCCCAATCCGAAATTCGGCCTCGCACAAATCGGCCTCGAAGGCCCGCTGATCGGGTGGTTTCATCAGCCCTGCGGCGTAACTTCCTTTACGAGGTCGAAGCAAACGCGGCAGTCCGGGGCATGCACTAATTCCCCCAAGTGCTCGTTTGGCCTTGGCACTTGCTTGTTGTGGCAGATCTGCAAAACATAGTCGGCAGCGGCGGCGTCCGTGAGGTCAAACTTTTTGGTCGCCCATTTGGTTACGACCGCAATCGTGGTAGCGGGCGAAAACCGATGGTGTTTTGTCCGGCCGTTGTAATTGACCTCAACCGCGACATGTCGGCACCGATGGCAATGTATGTGTTTGTGTCCTCGTAGCCCCACCTGCTCCACGCTGAAACTTGGATCGACAGGTGCGTGGCCATCCTCGCCGTTATCCACGGCGTTCGATTCTTGCAGCGCCTCCAGGCACTCGCCGACGAAGACAAGCATCGGATCAATGCCTCCGAGGGAAATTCCTGCTCTCGCCAGGACCTCTTTCAGCGGCTCGGCTGGCGACGCCATGACAAGCTTTGGCTTGGCGCCCTGCGCATGAACGAAAACCTCGAATTCATTGTTACTCACTTTCGTTTACCTCATCGTGGCGCTCCGGGCGCCGGTTGATCTTGCCTTTATCCACGTTCAGTGACATACTTGCATGCCCATGGAGACAACGTCGCGCCGAAGTTCAAGAACGCGCCACAGCCAAGACTGGCCGTAGCAATCTGAACGGTCGTTGTCCATACAGACAACAATCTAACGACCTAACTCGGTCCTGTCAAGGAGGCGCGGTGGCGCAGTCTGCCTTTGGAACTCTCTTACGTCGGCTCCGCGAGGAGCGACGTCTTACGCTTCGGGAACTTTCGCAACTGAGCGAAGTCGATCACGCATACATTTATCGCCTCGAGACTGGCGAAAAAGAATCACCGTCAGAAAATGTGGTAGAGCAGCTGATCAAAGTCCTAAAGCCGAGTGACAGCGTCGGCGGAATTCTTCATTTTTTGGCAAAAGCCCCCGAGACTGATCCGGCGCTAGTGGAAGACACTTGGGGCGATCCGGCAATCGATCCAGAGCTATTTCAATCAGCGGCTGGAATGCGCTTTCGCGGAAATGCCCGGCCGGACTGGAAGAGGGTGATCCGGAAAATTCGCAAGCTGCGGGAAGACATGGAAGGTGGATGAGTTCACGGCAATACTCAGGGCGCGCGAACTGGTCGGGCGCGTCAACCCGGCCAAGATTCCTGTCCCGCTCGAATCGTACCTTGCCGAGGTAGGTTGCGTTCTGCGAGTCGATTCTGATCTTTCGGCTGATGAGCCCGGTTTCTCGGTGACCATCGGCGGTAAGGAACATATCGTCGTAAACAGTAGGGACAGCGTCGAGCGGCAGCGCTTTACCATCTGTCACGAGCTCGGCCACGTCGTTCTGAAGCTGCCGTCGCAACATGGAGGGGTCCCTCTCTGGAGCTATTCGAAGCGGCCTCTGAATGAAATCTTTTGCGATGTTTTTGCGGCGGAGCTGCTGCTCCCTTATCGACTCTTCAAGCCCCTGGCAGACGATGCACTAATCGGGTTTGCAGCGCTGGACGATCTCGCGGAGAGTTTTTCGGCGTCAGTGATGGCGACGGGATCGCGTTTCGCCGCGGCTGTGGATGTGCCATGCGCGTTCGTCATCTCGCAAGAGCGGATTGTTCGATATGCCTCAAGGTCGAAAAGTCTTCGTGAGTCCGAAGCGTGGATCGCACCGGGTAGCGGTCTACCCCCTGGCTCGGTTTCCGCCAAAGCAAACAGCGCGGCAGGAATTGAGTCGGGTGAGATTCAAGCGGATCAGTGGTTCACGGATTGGCGCCGCGGGGGAATGTTGCTCGAAGAGGCGCGCTATCTGCCACGCTGGAAACAGACGCTGACCCTGTTGTGGTTCGATGACGATGAGGTTCCATTGCTGGACGGTGAACATCAAGATTCAGAGGAGGAGCAGGAGCTCAAGGAATTAGACGGGACGCTTCCTTGGCCGGGCAGGAAAAAACGACGTCCTTAGTCTGCGCGGGATCAGCGGTTATTTCTGGGTAAACCCGATTGGGCGGCGGTTGGGTGACGGGGCCATCATATTCTGCCAAAAATTCCTCTTTCAGCATCTCGCCGGGGAGTGAACCGCCGCGCGCGCGGCACGCGATCACCGTGGCCACGGTGTCCCCACGCATATGGTGGTGAACCGGTATCACGGCGCATTGGCCGCCGTTATCGACCATCTGCCAGCGTGCAAGGGGCGACTCGCTTCACTTACGCTTCTGCCGTCGATTGCTTTTCCTCGAAGGAAGCCCGGTACAACGCCTCTATTCGCTCGGCTTCCCGGTCCGTGAGGGCGGCAAATTCATTCTCCCGAGCGCGTTTGGATAGCCGCCCGTTCTCCTGGCGCAGGAATCGATGCAGGAGCTCAATCTTCTCGGCGGGCATGTCGGCGATTTCCTGGATGCCATGCGCGAATCGATCGTAGGCGTGCAAATAGGCAACCTCCTCCGGAAGGTCATGCTCAATCGTCTGCTCCACGCATCGATAGAGGAACTCGGCGTGTGCGGTAGCATCAAAATACCGGTAATAGTCGACAGTGTCGTTCAGAACCTCGATGTTCCCATTCGGCGCAGGCCGCCAGTCGATGCAATCCAACAGAGGCCGTGAGTACGACTCCAGAACGCTACGATAACTGTCGATGTTCCGCAGGATCGCCGCACTCACCGGAAAGACCACCCCTGGCGGATTATAACCCGCGGCTGCGAGCACCTGATGGATGAGCCATCGATGCAGTCTTCCGTTTCCGTCGCTGAACGGATGGACGTAAACAAATCCGAACGCCACAGCCGCCGCGACTACCACTGGATCGACCCGGCCAGCGACCCCACGCGCCGCATACGTAATCACTCCTTCAACGAGACTCGTGAGATCCTCGGGACGCGCGCTGATGTGGTCCGGAATCGGTTCGTTATTCGTGCGGTCGTGCGTCCCCACGAATCCACCTTCGGCACGCAGTCCAAGATGCACGAAGCGTGCGTCGCCAATCACGATCTGTTGCAATCTCTCCAACTCGGCGATGCTCAGCTTGCGCGAACCCGCCTCACCTATGATCTGACCCCAACGCACGGCACGCTTCGGAGATGGCCGTTCGCCCTCGATCGAAAATGACGACTTGCTGTCACTGAGGAGCAGGAAGGCAGCTGCGCGGGCCATTATATCGGCGTGAATGCGACCCACCACGTCGCGGGCAATTTTGTTGAGGCCTTTCGCCGCATACTCTTCGAGCGCTTTGGTGCGCCGCACCATTGGGCAGAACGCGCGCGTGCCTGGAAGGTTGTCGATTACTTTGTGCCGCGACGAGACCTTCCCGCCTGCGATGGCGAATTGTTTGGTCGGGTCGACGACTGCTACCGCTCGCACTTTTCCCGGATCCCTTATGTCGAGCTGCCGGCCGGTCAACCACTCATGCAAATACCAGAGGCGCCGGGCATAAGCGCCGGTGGGTTTGGAGCGAACGGCGCCGGCGATCTCCTCGTCCGGTACGACCTTGAACAGCGCGGCCAGAACACTGAGGTCCACGCCCTCCCATTTGAGGGCGAACTCGAGGTGCCCGCTCAGGGTGTTCTCTGGTGCATGTCGGGGAGTGAAGAGCTGCCAAGCTTCTGTTGACGCGGGGTGATGTCGGGATGCCGTCGCGGCGAGTCGAGAAGGCAATGGAATCTGCAGATTGTAGCGTTCGATCAAGGCCGCATAGCCCACGGGACGCGCTGGTTCGGGCAACGAGCGCCCGCGAAAATCTATCACTAGATGAGAATCCCCTTCACTCATCAGAAATTTCGTGATATTTCGTCACATACCTAGTCATGTTCGTTCTTGGCCTGAGTCGGTTCTGTGCGAAAAGTATTCACCCTTTGCGTCAAGTCTTCACTGATTTCCTTCATTGCGAATAGTAGTCACCGAGTTGCCATTTGTAAAGAGGGCCGGTGCGAACGGCGCCTGTCCATGCCGTCGGGGCCTTTCATCAGAAAATGACGCTTCCACCAAACGGTGAAACCAGTTGCGCAGACGATAGCCCGTGGCTATGCCCTTCAGATTTTGTATCCAGCCGGGGATCGCGAAATCCGGGCGAGCTTGTGATCCTCACAGAAGACCGGTCTGGGCGGTGTGATTGGCCTGTTGAGTAGCCGAGCCGCGACCAGCACGGACCGTTTGGCTTCAGTTCGGGGTGGGCGAGGAAATCACGTTACCGCTTGCGGGCATCCGTACCGTGGGCCGGGACGAGGCCGAACTGCCGTGGTTGTTGGCGGCGGCTCTGTCGCCAGCTTCGAGGCTTGCGCCCAGCGAGTGGGCGCCTTGAGTTGAAGAACCGGATTCAGCTCCGGCAGTTTTCTGACTTGTCAGAATTCGCCCCAAGCCATAGCCGGCCATCGCGGCTTCGAATGCGTGGCTTAAATTAAGCGAAACCGCACCTCCGACGATCGATGCGGCGGTGTTTGGAATGGTCCAAGCGAGAAGCGCGAATATCATCGCTCCGCCTGCGATCGTTAGGGGGAGGGATGGGTCGCCGGCTGTCCAACCGATCAGAGCGGTGTTCCAACCCGCCGTGATAGTCAGTCCAATCCCGACCATCAGATATAGGAAAAACAGTTTGATCCCCACTCCCACGATCCAGCCTAAGAAGCCTTCCGCAAACTTGATCGTCCAGCGTGACCCGCTAAATCCCAGAAGAAGCACACCACCTCCAGCGCCAACGTATGCCTCGCAAAGAGCCAGCAGCATTTGGGCGGCTATGAGGGCGAACGATAAGAACATGATCAACCCGGCGATCAATGCGATCAGAGCTGCCAGCGTTACGTGAAACCAACCGAGGCTCCCGAAGCCACGATAAATGATCTGAAAAAGTGCGAGCCCACTGTTGAAAGCGGAGCTGGGGCTGAGCCCAGGTATACCTGCGGCTTGTCCACCTATTTGCTGGAAGCCCTGGATAATAGCGCTGAACCATATTGGCGCGTTGACGATCATCGCGTACAGAAAGCCTAGAGCGAGTGACTTTTTAACTAACTCGGCGAGAAGGCGGGTGGGCTCATCTTGGTCGGCGAGGAAGTGCACGCACGTTATGATTATCTCGATGAGTACCAAACCCAGAAAAATCTTCTCCGCAAAGGGCTGCATGATCGCCATGTATCGCTGACCGGCCCATTGAAATGTCTGGCCTATATTGTCGAGGTTGTTCATATTCGCTGCCTCTAGTGGCTTGGGCTTCCAGTTGGTTGCGGCTGCAGTCCGAAGGGAACGTTGGTGCCTCCTCCCAACCAGTTTTTCGCGCTGGGATTCTCCGTTTGGCTGAGGACTGCTGCACAGTTCGCATAATCCTGATGCGCGGGCTGGCTGCAGAAATCGAAGGCGCGCTGCCATAGATCAGTCTTCCGCTGGAACTCGTCGCTCCAGAAGGCGGGACCATATTGCTGACTGGGACTGTTCGACTCTAGGGCCGCAAGCGCGTCATGCGTTTGGTCAGTATTGTTCTTGTGGCATGCGGTAACGATGAAGGCGGCGACCAACAAACAGAGTACTACACGTTTCATGGGGGGCCTCTCGGTTCTATTGGCCGCCGGTCGGCGCCACTGAAAATGGGATGGTCGGGCCGGCACCAAGCCACTGCTGGGTGCTGGCGTCTTCGGCGCCCTGCCGATTGACCGCATTCGCAGCAGCTACGTTCTGCGCGTTGATCATGGAGACTACCAACTGCCTCAGCATCTGAATCTGCTGCACCTGCTGCAAGGCGATTTCGTTGCCCACCTGGATTGCCTGCAAGTTTCCCGCAGCGGTCTTGTTCATACCTTCGAGCCCGGTGAGTTGCGCCTGCTCGTTGGCAAAATTCTGCGCCTGCAATTGAGCGGCTGCCAGAGTGCCGTTGAGGGTGTTCAAGGTGGTGGCGATGTTCTTTGCTTCCTGTTGGTCCGGATTGGATGGCACCGTGTAGCCGGGAAATTGTTGCTGGAATTGCGCTTGCAGATTACTGAGCGTGTAAGAAAGTCCGCCCTGCTGCTCAATGATCCCGCCCAGTTCGTCGAGCATGGACTGGCTTGATTGCCACACGCCTGCGTATCCGCCGGTGGTGTTCCTGATCATGTACTGGAGCTGCTGCGCTTCGGTAAGGACCGTTTGAGTCTCTTGCTGAAGCTGCTGAAGCTGGCTCGCATACATCGTCGGATCGAACACCACGTCGCCGGCTCCGAACAGAGCGTGCGCAGGAAGACACGTGAACGACAGCCAAGCGATGACGACCACGATTGTTGACAAGAATTCGAAGAATCTTTTCCTCTTCATTGATTTATCTCCGCTTGATTTGCCGTGCCGTTAGTATAGAGCGGGGGCACGCGGTTAGTGCTGAGCAAGGGCCTGCCGGGCGCTTCGACACGAGCACAGATTCTGCCGAGGTATTCCGCCCAGTCGCCGAATCCTCTGACGCGGAGCCATTCGCTCGCCCAGCAATCTCCGTGTTTTGCGATCAGCTGACGGGCCTGAAGGATGTCCGGCTTCGATCCAGATCCGATGAAAGCCAGCGTGGCCGGTCCCAGTCCGAGATCGAAAAGGCGTCGGCCGGCGGGCGAGAGGTAGTAGTACTGGCGCTTCGGTATCGCGAGCGACAGCATGTCGATCTGTCGGCTGGTCAGGCCGAACTTGCGATAGAGGTCGGCAGTAACGGGATTCTGCGCCTCGGGATTGGGTAGCAGAATCTTGGTTGGACACGACTCGAGAATCACATCGCGTTGCGGCGAGTTGGCGACTTCAACCAGACTTTGGGTGGAAAGCACGACGGCGGCGTTCTTCTTGCGCAGCGTTCGCAACCAGTCTTCGATCTTCGCACCAAACGCACCGTTGGCGAGCATCACCCATGCTTCATCGAGCACTATGAGGGTCGGTCTCCCGTCCAGGCGTTGATCGATCCGGTGAAAGAGATACGTGAGGACCGGCAACAAAACCTTTTCGCCCATCGCCATCAGCGCCTCGATCTCGAAAGTCTGAAAGCGGCTGCTGCCAAGTACGTCATTATCGGCATCGAGAAAACGGCCCATCGGGCCGTGGAGGGAATAGAAGTCGAGTCCGTCGCGTAGCGTCTGATCCTGAAGCAGTCGAACCAGATCGGTAATGGTTCGGGCGTCAGATCCGCTGTCGCCCAATAGCTTGAGGGCACGCCAGATGGCTTTCCGATGCTGTGGAAGGAGTGTCACGCCTTGCAGATTGAGGAGAGTTTCGAGCCAGTCCTGCGCCCACATCCGCTCGTTGTCGTCGTTTACATTCGCGAGCGGGCAGAAGGAGATTTCGCTCTCTCCGAGATCGTAATGGTCGCCGCCCGCGGCCTTGGTCAGCACGAATGCCGACAGGCCTTTGTCGAAGCAGAAAACCTGCGCGTCCGGATAGCGGAAGAACTGCGCGATTAGCAGGCCGAGCAGCGTCGATTTGCCGGCGCCAGTCGGACCAAAGATCAGGGTGTGGCCGACGTCGCCAACGTGCAGGTTGAGGCGAAACGGCGTTCCGCCAGTCGTCGCGGCGTAACAGAGCGGGGAACTGTTTTCCGGATAGAAAGGGCACGGGTTGATTTCCTCTCCTGGCCATACGTTGGTGGTCGGCATGAGGTCGGCGAGGTTCCGCGTGTGGATGAGCGGTCGTCGGACGTTCCGATAGCCGTGGCCGGGAAGGGAGCCAAGATACGCCTCGTTCGCGTTGACGTGCTCGATGACAGCGGGAAAGCCATGATGTTGCAGTTGCTTCGCGATCTCTCGCGCGTTGGAGTCGGCGGCCAAACGATTCTCGTCCATCAGGATGATGGTGCTCGTATAGTAACCAAAGCGGACCCGGTTCGAGCTCGCCTCGGCAAGTGCGTCGTCCGCGTCCTCAGCCATCGCCAGCGCATCTTTGTTCTCGAAGCTCTGAGACGCGCCGTTGCTGAACACCTGTTTGATCATACCGGACAGTCCATGGCGCTTCTGGAACCAGTTGCGCCGCTGGATGCGAAGAGCCCGTTCGGCTTCGGCGGCATCGAGGAAGATGAAGCGTGTCGACCAGCGGTACGGAATTGCAAGTTCATCCAGGAATGCGGTGACTTCGGGCCACGAGTGGAGCGGAAGGCCGGTCAGGCCGATCAGGCGAATTTGAATGTCATCCAGCATGGGCTGGAAGCCCGCATGGAATTCATGATTGCCGAGCAGAACGTCGAGAAAGTTCCCCTCGGCAGGCGGCCTGACGGGATCGGGGCGCGCGGTGATGCAGGAGTTGAGGTGCGACAGGAGCGCAACGTCGTCCATGCGCTGCATCAGGAGTCTGGCGCTCAGAGCATCTTCATTTTCCGCGAGACTGCGCCTGAAGAGGTCGAGCGTCTCCTCCCAATCGGTTGCTCTGCGGCCTTGGAAGAGCAGGCCCGCGGCTCGCGACTGCATCTCGGTGGGTGGCGTCCACGTGAGAGTCAACGCGAAGCGACTCTCGAAGTGCTGGCCTTCCTCCGTGTAGTGAAGTCGGCGCTCGTGATCTATCAGCGCGGTGACGGGGTCAGGAAAAGCTCCGGCCTCCGGATAGCCGACGCTCGGCTTGCGGATGAGATCGACGTTCATCATCCAGCCGTCGCCCAACCGCGCGAGACCGGCATTTACTTGATGAACGAGAGCCGTCATTTCCTCGGGACTTGCCGAGTTCAGGTCAGGGCCGCTGTAGCGCCAGCCGGCCAAGAGCGAGCCATCCTTCAGCAGAACGATGCCGGGGTCTATCAGCGCCGCGTAGTTGAGGAGGTCCGGAAAACCTCCAAGTCGATCTGACTGGCGCCGAAGGTTTCTGAATTCTTTGAACATTACTGCTGTCCCCTAGTACTTCCTAAGCCTCGGCACTGCCGGATGAACGGGTGCTGGTGGAGCGGTGATCGCGGCGCGCGGCGGATAGTACCGCTGGTAATGCAAGTGCCGGATGTAAACCTCGCTCAGTTGCGAATCGAACTTGGCTGCCTGTCGAAGCGCCCAGTGACCCGCGGTGCCCAGGATCGTCGCGATCGCAACCGTGTATAGATGCAGGCCGACCCCGAAAATCAGCGCTGCGACTATCAGCCAGTTCAGAATCGCAAGCCGCCGTTCCGCGCCTCCAAGCAAGACTGGCCGCGTGAGCGCCTGATGGATCAGCGTTCGTTGAACCTCAGTGTCCATCGCCCGATCTGGACCGCCTAACTAGAAGAGCGCGGGCGCGAATGGAAACAGCGCCGTCATCAACTGCGTTGCTCCGAGCGCCGCCGCTCCTCCAAGGGCAACGGCGGACATTTTCCGCGCGCCAGTGCCGTGCTCGCTAAAGGTCCAGGTGAGCCCGCAGCCGATGACGGCAATTGTTGTCGCGGCGTGGGCGACGGTGCCCTGCAGGTCTCCCTGAATCGTCGCGAGCGGTGCATCCCACGGCAGAGTACCGACTCCCGTGGTTGCGAGCGCTCGTGCGGGCCACAGAATCGTTACCACGGCGATCGCGTAGCTCAGTTTGCTGAGCCACTGGTCGGTACGGGAATGAATCCTATCGATGATCAACTTCATGAGGGCCTCCTATCGAACTGATTTTGAAACCAAAGGCGGGATCGTAGCCTTCAACGCGAACCATCTCTGTCACGCGCCGCCCCTTGGGCGTTCGCATGACAAAGGCCAAAACATTGACGGTCTGTGAGATTAGATCCGGCTGGGGCGGTACTCCCGCCTCTTGAACGAGACTGCCCAGTCGCGTGAGCGCGGCAGTGGCGCTATTGGCGTGCACTGTAGTCACGCCGCCGGGATGGCCGGTATTCCAGGCCTTGAGCAGCGCCAGCGCTTCTCCGCCGCGAACTTCACCGATGATTATGCGGTCGGGACGCGCTCGCATTGTGGTGCGTGTAAGGAAGGTGAGGTCCGCGGCGACGGTCGTATGAAGCAGCATCACGTTCGGCGCGTCGCAATGTAGTTCGAGAGTGTCCTCGATGATGATGAAGCGCTCGTTTGGATTTCCGAGCCGGACCATCTCGTGAAGCAGGGCGTTCGCCAGCGTCGTCTTGCCTGAGCCGGTTCCGCCGGCGAGCACGATGTTCTCGCGTCTGGCGACGGCGCCTCGAAACTCTTCGGCCTGGTTGGCGTCGATGATGCCGTGGGCGAGATAGTCGTCGAGCGTATAGATGAGTCGAGCGTGTTTTCGGATGACGAACGACGGGGAGCTGACGACGGGTGGCAACCAGCCGGTGAAGCGGCTTCCGTCCAATGGCAGTTCACATTCGATGACCGGACGTTGATCGTTCGCGACGGTGTTGAGGGCGAACGCCACGGTTCCGATCAGGCGTTCCGCCTGTACGGCATGCATTTTTGTTCCTGCGGGCCGCATTCCTCCGCCGTGAGATTCAAGCCAGAGCGTCCCGTCCGGATTGAGGATGATCTCGATCACGTCCGGGTCGTCGAGAGCCGCCAGCACGGCGGGGCCAAGCTCGCGCCTGAGCCGCTCATCCAGCCGCGTGGATTGAATCGCTGCCAATCCCATCGCCATTCTCCTGTTGGTCGTTTCGCCGGTCGGCGGGCTCCTCGGTCTGTTGTACAGTCGGAGAATCGGTCTCGGTCAGTTCCATCACCGCGTGACGCCAGTTGTTGTAGAGGCGGGTTCCGGCCGTCAGCGCGCTTTCGCGCAGTTCGGCAGGAATCTCGGGCAGGTGTACCAACGAAACAAACGCGAGCCGGTCAAACATCGCGAATAAGACATGCAACTCGTGGTAAATCGAATTGAGCCGCTTACCCTGCACTTCGATGCTGCGCCCGAGTCGCTGCTCCATCTCGACTAGCGCGAAGCCGTTTGGTTCTCGGTTGCCGTTGGTGCTGAGACGCTCGTAGTCGAGCAGGCACTGCCGGAGGTAACGAGACAGCGAGATTTTGTTTGCAGAAGCCGCCTCTCTGAAATGAGCGGCTTCCTCGATACTCAAATAGCAGGAGACTTCTCGCGCATTGTTTCTCACTTGAATAGCCACTCCTTGCTTGAGTCCCTCAGAGCCTGCTCGCGCTCCGGCTCCGCGGTTGAATGTCGGTCGTTCGCTTCTTCGGTGCATCGATTCTCATGATTGGCGCCCGAGGCCGGCGTCTCTGGCCACTCGCGAACGGCTCCGACGCGATCCGAGTGTCGGGGCGGAGCGAGCTTGGCGCGCGCCGAAAATTCCTGGTCGAGGTAGTAGCGAATCTTGGTTCCGTAGATCGGGGGACTTCCGGGAGCGAAGATCAGCGCCGCATCTTCGGGCAATCGCATCGTCTCGTCTGGCGTGATCAATGGGCGCTGCATCGAGGGTTCTGACACCGTGGTCCGGCTGTCCGAGTAGGTGCGGTGCTCGTGGCGCACCGTTGCCGCGCCTGCCATCTCGGATATCAGCCGCGCGGTTTCAATCTTGTTAGGCGCATATGCGACCCGAACCGCACAGTTCGAGACGATCGATTCGTCGTGGCCGTAAGCGGCGTAAAGCTGGCTCAGGTCCTGGGCGATCAAGTACGCCTTGATTCCGTAGCCTGCCGCGTAAGAGAGCGAGCTCTGGAAGAAGTCGAGGCGTCCGAGCGCGGGAAATTCGTCCAACATCAGCAATAGGCGACACATCGGCACCGCGTGTTCATTTGAAGGGGAAGTCTCGGTGAGCCGAGCAGCGATCTGCGCCAGTAGAAGGCGCATCAGTGGGCGTGTCCGCGTCAGGTCCGACGGCGGCACGGTGAGATAGAGACTCACCGGCCGATCGTGGTGGGTCAGATCGGCGATGGAAAAGTCCGACGCGTCCGTATTCGCGGCAACGATCGGATCTCGATACAGAGTGAGGCAGCGAGTCGCTGTGCTGAGAACAGAAGTTCGCTCATTGGGGCTTTTGCTGAGCACCGCTTGCGCCGCTCCGGCAACCACGGCGTGCGTGATCTCTTGGGCGTGCGAGGCGTCGATCATTGCCTGGACCGCCTTCTCCTGATCGCGATCCGGCGGGTTCAGGAATTTCAGACATCCAGCGAGTGTCTTGTCGGCCTCGGCATGGATCACGTGAAGGATCACGCCGGTGAGGAGATCATGCGCGGTCAGGTCCCAATGATCGCGGGGGGCGTTGCCGACCGGATCGATCAGCATGTCCGCGATGTTCTGCGCGTCCTTGACCTCCTCGTGACCAATGCGGATTTCAGCGAGCGGGTTGTACCGTGCCGCTGTGCTGTCAGTGCATGTCGGATCGAATCGCAGGCAGAGGTTGCCAAGGCCTTTCTGTCGCCAGCCTGCGGTGAGCTTCCAGTTTTCGCCCTTGATGTCGTGGACCACGACACTGTGGGGCCAACTGAGCAGGGTTGGGATTACCAGTCCCACGCCTTTGCCCGTGCGGGTCGGAGCGAAGGCGAGCACGTGCGATGGCCCCGAGTCGCGCAGATAGTAAGTCTTCCTTCCATTTCGCCATGCCCCGACATAGACGCCGCTGTCTGCGTCGAGCAGCCCGGTGGCGCTGATCTCCTTCCTGCCGGCCCAGTGAGCTGAACCGTGTAAATCGTCTGCTCTGGCTCCGACTCGCCGGGTAAAATGAACGGCGATCATCGCCACGACTGTGACGATCAAGGTTGGGTATTCGAATATGCGCATTCCTGCGCTTAGCATCGGCTTTGCGGCGGCCACGTGTTGCCACTCCCATGCCCAAATCAGAATGCTCCACGGCCGGTAAAAAGGTCCGACAAAGGGCAGAGTCGCCAGAGGTGCGCCCAACACTGCGGAATGTCTGAACAGCGCGGCGATGTGCTGGGTTGCAATCGCGAGCGAGAACGCTGCGGTGAAAGCGACTGCCGCTGTCGCGGCGAGGCGTACGTCCCGCTCTGCTACGGTGCGGAAAACCGGAGTCCTGTATGGTAGCGACTGATTAGCCATCATCGTGTTCGTCCCTTCTCTCGCTCGGCAACCTGAACATAGATGACCTTGCGCCCGTTCTTCTCGAACTCCGCGCCGCTGAGAGTCACGACCGCGCCCACTTTAAGCCGCTGCTCGCCGCGCGCCTTTTCGATTGCCGGGGTTTGGCGGATGTAATGGAGTTTGCCGTCATTGCCTTCGATGAGGAGATAACGCCGGTCGGTCGTCTCGTTCTCGAGGCCGGTGCCGATCACCCGGCCGGTCACCCGTTCGCCCGGTTTGAGTTCCGTGACGCGAAGCGGCGCGCGCCTGTCATGAATCTGATCGAGGTGCTGCGCCCTGGTCTTGATGATGTCGATCGAGAGCTGGTGCTGACGGAGCGTCTGTTCGAGGTCGGGCGATATCTGCCAGGAAAGTTGATCCACGCGCCGCGCAAGTCCCACGCTTTCAAGGAAGCCTAGCCTCGCGACGTTTTGCGCCTGACGTTCGCGAGCGGCTTCGTTCCGGTGCTGCACGCCATTGAACGTGACGATGTTCCGCGCGTCCGCCCGTCCGAGCAGCGCACGATCTATTTCCGTGAATTGGTCGCGCGTGACAGCCTGGCCTCTCGATTCCAGAATGTCGCGCTCCACCCTTAGGCCAAGCTTCCGGCTCGCGATCTCCTGGCTCCGATCCCGAATCCCCGACTTGATGTATCCACGGTCAATTGAAAGCGCCTTGCCCGATTCGGTGACACCACGAATCAGAATGTGGACGTGCGGGTTGTCGGTGTTGTGATGATCGATCGCCGCCCACTCAAGGCGCGTTCCTAGATCGCGTTCCATCTGGGCGACTAGCTCGCGCGCATGATCTTTGAGATCCATCTCGGCGCCGTTCTCAGGCGAAACGATGATCCGAAACAGCCGAGGGTCGCCCGACTTCTGCCAGCCGGCCAGGAGCTGCGAGAGGCTAATGTCGTCGCGGGCCGCGTCGAAGCCCAATCCCTTTGCGTCGTCACGCTGCGCGCCTTCCCGCGCGAGATATCGTCCGTGCGCGGCCCACGATGCCGACCTCGTGTTGCGCGAATAGGAAACCTTGACGACGCTCCGTTGCATGAAGGCGCGAGGCTCTCGCGATATGCCGGCGCCTTGCCGTCCGAGCCGCGTGTTCATACGGCTGGGCTGCCCTGCCCGTCCATGCCGCTTCGCCGCCGCGAGCCACCATCGCCTCGCGCGATGCTGTTCTCCGCGCCAGCGCGGAGGGCGCGGCTGCATCTCAAGGTCGCGGCGCAGCAGGTCACTCATCTGATGTTTCCCCGCCCAAAAGCCGCAGCATCATTCGCGGAAGTTCAGCGGAATTGCATGGCTCGTCGCCGTTCAGCGCGCCGATGATGCGCCGGATGTGTTCGCTCGAAAGCGTTAAACTGTGCAGCTCCTTGGATCGACTCCACGACTTCCAGGCACGCTTCGAAGTCGCACGGGCGTCGAGCTTCGCTCGTCCTGCCAAGGCGATCGCCGTGCGGCGTGTGGCGGGAAGGTCCGGCAGACGCGCGGCAAGTTCAAGCAAACCACCGAGGAGCAGGTCGGGCGGCTCGCGGTCCAGCCCCGCAATCGCAACCAGCCCGCCGAGATTCGCGAGATGATGGACTCTAAGTCCCTGCTCTCTGGTGTGCAGTTCGTCCGCCATAACTCACCAAGTGAGAACCGGCTCCAGCGCCGCTCGAACTGAGCTCGCTGGCACCGGCCCGAAGTAACGAGAGTCCCAACTTCGCGCGTCTTTGGTTCCGAACAGCCACACCTCTCCCGGCTGCACCGTGTAGCGGCCCCACGCGACGTGGCGTACCGAGCCGCCGCGGCTGTCGCGCGAAAGCGTGGCCGAATGCTGCAAACGTTGGCCGTTGACTGCGATGTAATCGCGCATGACTTCAACCGAGTCTCCGGGCAGCGCACTGAGTCGTTTGCCGACCGGCTCGATGCCGTCGCCGCAACCGCGTCCGCGCAAGAGATAGCCGCGCGCGCGCCCGAACCGTGCGATCGCATCTGGCAGACATGCCAGCACCAAGTCGCCGCGCGATGGTGCGCGGTTAACCATCCGGTAGATTCCTGGCGGGCACGCGCTGTCCGTGAGTCCGATCCTCAAACCCAGAATCTGGAAGCCCAAGACTGGTATTGCGATTCCTGCGCAGAGGACGACCGGAAACAGTGCTCGTCTTGCAATTGTTCGGGTACGGGGCAAGGCGATGCGGTACGGGGAAGAAAATCCGCGCCGGATCTGGGGAATATGCTCAAAAGCGCGCACGGTACGGTAAAACCTTTATCTTGCTCTACGAACGCATCGCCCCTGCTGCCCCGTTCCTCTCCTCTCTCTGCACCACCCGCTCCGCGCCTCCTTCCCGCTTGCTCCGCCACCCTCTGAAATCACGGTCGCTCTCAACGAAATGCTTCAGCATCTCGATCGCGACTTCCTTGGCGTCCGTCTCCCGATGCAAGCTGTCGTGCAAATACCCGACGTATTCGTCCAGCGACGCCTTGAGGCTGCCCGGCAATGTGAGCCGCAACTGTACGGGAGGTAAGTCTTTGTCTTTGAGTCTGAGTTTCATCTCTCCAGCTCCTTTCAATCTGTTTCTTCAGTTCCTGTACGGCCCCGGCAGTACGAGGTCGTTCGTCACCATCACGTTGAACTGGTAACCCGGCCGTATCTCCAAGGTGGGTGGGATGTTCATTCCGCGCTGAAGACTGTTCTGCGCGACTTGTCCGAGTTGCTGGCTCGCCGCCGCACCGCCCATCTCACTGAGTAATGACATTTGGTTTGGCGTCGAGTAGCCGTACCCGTAAGGCCCGGAGAATCCGGTGCCTCCGCCGAATGCTCCCATCTGTCCAACCATCTGGCCGGCGCTGATCACGGAAAGGAGCGCCGCGGTGCCGAACGTCTTCAGGTAGTGGTTATTTACCTCATCGCTGAATCCGGCGTAGCCCGCCTGGTCGGCCCCCGGCATCTCCGGGATGTCCATGCTTGACGCGTTCGGGAAGACCAGCCGCTTCCATTCGATCTGGGCGCGCTGCTGTCCATACGCTGCGTTCGTCTGGTACGAGCCGATGAGTTTCGAGCCTTGCGGGATCAGAACCCATCGTCCGGTTGCGGTATCGAAGACGTTCTCGCGGACCTGCGCGAGAATTGGTCCCGGCAGTTCCGAGTTGACGCCGCTGATCAGGACCGCCGGAATCACGCTGCCTGCCGTGATCAGAAAAGGAGACGCTGGCGGCTTGAGGTTCGCGATCGCGCTGGTGCCGTTGCTCTGGCCAGATGGCGTGATCGTAAGCTCGTAGGGCTTGGCTGCTCCCGCCTGACTCGCGATGCTTGGAACTTCCAGCGTCTCGCCGTGGTGAAACGCTTGGACCATCGGGGGCGCGGAGAGCGCCTTCACGTATTCCTCCTCCTGCAACGCGGCCAGCCTGCTCGGTGGACGCGCTGGTAGGGGAGCAGCAGGAACCTGCGTCGCGATAGCGGGCAACGCGGGCGGAACTGGAACAGAATTGATCTCAGCAGGCTTCGGCCTCCTCGCCTTCGCCTCCAGTTCCGCGACGGCTGCACGTTCCTCGTTGGATGTGACGGCGGCTGCATCGTCGCTGCGGGCTGTCGGGCTCGAATCCGGCGAGTCCGAATGCAGCGCGATGATCATCACAAGCAGTGCTGCCGCGATTGCGACGCCGGCGACAATAACCAGAGTGCGTGTCAGCCGTGCGCCGCCCCCGCGCGGCTGGTGAACGCGCGGGCCGGTCGGTCCAATTGCCGCTGCCGTGACCATGATTCACCTCGCCGTGCCGGTGTACCGGATGTTCACGCGGTCTTGCTCGCGGCCGACGCCCGAAACCAGCACCGCCTGGTCGAAGAGTTTGTCGACCACGTAGTAGTCGCCCCTGACGCGATAGTTCACCATCTCGCTGCCGTTGCCCGCGGCGACCAACAGCGCGGGAGCTTCGCTCGACTTTGTAGTCGCGGGCATCTGGATGTAGATGTGCGTGCCGTCATCGAATGCTCGGACCGGCTTCCACGGCACCTTTGCTCCAGACACCGCGTAAGAAAAATTGAGAGCGCCCGGATCGAGCGAAGCCAGAGAAGCGACCACTCCGTCCGGCTGCGATTGCGAATCGCGCGCCTTCGCGGCTGTGTGGTCGGCGTCCTGCATCGCCTGCTTGAGTTCCTCAGGATAATAGAAGGCGACTTCCTGCATTTCGCGTCCGGCGCGCGAGCGTAGCATCAGGTGATAAATGTGCTTCGTCGTGTAGATCGTCAGATTGGTGCTGATACCGCCCGCGGTGGGTTTGATCGCAAGGTGCGGAGTCGGATTGCGCGGATCGCCTGATGACGCCGGCGTCACGAGCCAGCGTTCGCTGTCGCCGCTGGCCACGTCCGTGATCGTCTCGCCCGGCTCAAGCTGGATGTCGGTGGTTCGCAATGGAGCACAGTCAACTGCAGGCTCTTGTCCTTCCTCATACGGGTAAAGCTCGCGGTGCGGCATCTTATAAACCTGCCAAGCGCCGTCTTGCTGATGTTGTTTAACGGCCTCCCGAACCTCTTGGGGCTGCTGCGCGAGTATCTGAGCGCCGGTTAGTGGTGCGGGCTCCGGCTCGGGAGATGGTGCCGCTTTCGTGACAAGCGTCAGCGGCGGCGGTGGCGTTTGCTTTGCCGAGCAAGCGTTAAGCGTCAGCGAGAGAGCGACGAAACCAAATGTGCCGATGCACTTCATCGTGATCCCCTCCTAACTTCGTTGCTCGGTCCAATTGAGCTGCGTAACGTAAAAGCCGAGCGGGTTCTCCAGGATCGAGGCGTCAGAGGTCGCCGAAATGATCGTGGTGTCGAGCGCCGCTTCCCAATGCGTCGTAGCGACCGGAGAACCGTCGAGGCCTGATTCTTCCTCGGTCCATCTCACCTGCCACGTCGCTTTCGACAGCGGCAGGATCGAATCGATCTGGACGCTCACAGATTGGTGCTGAGCAACCTTGAACGGATCATGCTCAAGTTCGTTCTCGTGGTAGTAGTTCTCCAGAAACTTGTAAGCCGGTCCGCGGGCGCGGCTGTACACCTGCCCGATCAGCTGGTGCTCGGCTGCCGGATCGGTGATCACCTCGCGAGCGTTGCGGATGAAAGCCGCCAACTCGTACCGCACCATCCGGTCTGTGCTGATCCGAGTCGTGTTTTCAGTGAGCGCGCTGGGTGCGGCCAGCGCGTAGCCGAGCTTGTCAACTTCGACGACGTAAGGAATGAACTTGCTGCGCGTGCTGAGCCAAACCATTCCGAAAGCCAGCACCAGGGTGATCACCATCATGCCGGCGGCCGTGATCTGCCAGTTGCGTTTGCCGAGAACGAGATCAGCGTAACGCTCGTCCCATTCCTGCCGCGCTTTGAGATAGACGCTGCCTTCCATGCTGACGCCCCGCTCCTAAACGATCGAGCACACGTTGTGAAATTCGTGCTCGGTCGATTTTGGGATGAGCAAGTTCCTTGCCAGCGTCGGGAATGGCCCGTCGCGGAGAAGCGGATGCACGAAAATTAGTGCCGTGTGGGAAAGTTCAGCAGATGGTCTGGTCAGGCGCAGTTCGATGGTAACTGCGTGCGACGCGTGGTCCGACTGGCCGGTCCGGCTCGTTTACGGGGTGCGCTGTTCGCTTCCGTCCGCAACGAACTGTCGGGCGACACACGGAGCGTTCGCGAAGAGCACCATCTCCGCGGCGAGAATGGAGTTCGACAATTTACATGCGACGGCAGTGTTCAGAAGCTCTATATAATCCTTGTACCCAACGGGTCGCCTCGGCTCAGGAACATCGTTCAATACGCGCCGCCGCGCATCGTTGATAGTCTCATTTTGTCCAAGCGGCATGTAGAACTGGCGGCTGTCTCCCAAGTTGCGGAGTGCGCAATTAAGTGCGACCGATGTCCGAGCATCGTAAATGGCGTGGTTCTCGTGATTGGCAAAGGCGAGCAGCTTACTCCAGGACGATATCCGCGTAGTACCACTATTGGCGATGAACGCCGTGATGATCATCTCGTTAAAGTCGCCGAATGTCTCCATCCATTCCGGTATCGCTTGAACTCCTCTCTTGATGCCGCCCCAGTCTCTGATGATCCAACGAGCTAGTGACACAGAACGTTGATCACCCGCCTTAAGGTGTGGTGCCAACTCTTCGCGCAAGGGTCTGTTCAGTTGTTCTGGATATCGCTGGAAGAAATCGACAGGAAGCGCCGGCAAGATATCGCGCAATCGTTCTTGGGCCATCGGGCCAGTGGGAAAGTCGTATCGTTCTCCTCGATCAACCCGCTCCCACAATTTCTTTACGAATTGGCGATCCCACGCTGCCACCTTCTGTGAGCCTCCCTGTGCTCCCGGCGTTGGAGGAGCAATTGTGCATTCCGAAAAGATCCCGCACAAGCATTTGTCCTGCTCGCTCGCATTGCTGACCGGAAAAGACTACGCGCAGTGCGCGTGAACCCGAGCCAAAAATCGCAATCTTCGCGACGCCGAAAAGTGTCCAAAAGTGTCCGATGTCACGCACGTTTCCGCTGTACCGCGTCCTCCAGCGCCTGGCGGATGAAGCGCTGGTAGGGAACTCCCGCCTTGGCCGCGGAGGCCCGCACCGCATCGAGCAGTTGCCGGGGCACGCGCATGTTGACTCGCTCGCTCTTGGGCTGAAACTCGAAGCGGATCGGTCGCATCGCGGACAAGTCGTACTCGGTCAGATCGGCCTTTTCGACAAAGTCCTCGGCTTCTTTATCGCTTCGGAAGCGTGGCAGTTTCTTTTTCATAGTGGTCCATTTCCTTCCTGTGCATGTACCGTGCGCTGATCGGCCGAATGAGTGTTTTGCCGCGCTGCGTCCGCAAGGTGAACACGACGAAAATCCCGCGCCCTTTATCGGTCTTGCCAATTGCTTTGAAGCGTTCCTCAGGTTTCGAGTGCAGGGGATCCGGTAGAACGGCGATCGGCCTGTGAAATAGGGATTCTATCGCGGCCGTCGAAACGCCGTGCTTCTGGCACTTGGACCGGTTGCCTTCATCCCAGTCGAATCCCGCTATCCGCATTTAGGTCTCAGCCGCTGGGCTCATTAAGTATGTACGTTTATCCATCCATTCGTCAATATCTCTGGATGTATAGGCGCTCGATAAATGAGTGCGCTCAGTGCCCACTTAGTGCCCACTTCCGGATTTATCCACAGGATCTGAGATGATGTCAGTTGGCCAAAAACCCTTATATTTCCTGCATTATATGACATGAGCTGATCTCGGAAAACATCAGGTTAAGGACTTAGGATCCGGTGCCGCAAGGCGTGGGAGTTCAAGTCCCCCCTCTCGCACCACCTATCTCCAAGACAGGCCGCAGTGAGCGAACCCCAAGTCTATGCCGTCGCGGAGCGGCATCCGCGCGAGCACACGCGTACGTCCACGAGCGGCGTCATCCTGGTTCAGGGACCGGTCGGAAAAATTAGTCGCGGATTAATAGAATGCGACGTGAATGCGGGTTGGATCTCGATCAGACGGTCAGACTCTGCGCTTCCCATAGCGCGCGGAAACGGCCGTCGCGCAGCGCGCTAAGCGACGACCAATTGCCCGACTCGACCACCTTCCCGCCTTCGACGACGTAAATCAGATCGGCCCATCGGATGGTCGAGAGGCGATGCGCGATCAGCACGACGGTGAGTTCGCCGCGGCGGCTTTCGATCGCATCGAGCACCCGTCCTTCGTTTTCAGAATCGAGGCTGTTGGTCGCCTCGTCGAGAATCAACATCGAAGGGCGGCGCAGGAATGCGCGCGCCAGCGCGAGGCGTTGGCGCTCTCCCTGCGACAGCAAAATTCCACGATCGCCGACGACAGTATCGAGCCGGTCGCTTAGTCCGGCGACGAAATCGAAAGCGGACGCCTGTCGAAGCGCCGCGAGCATTTCCTCCTCGCTGGCGTCGGGGCGCGCCCATTTGAGGTTTGCACGAATCGTGTCGTGAAAAAGAAACGTGTCGGGCGCCACGTAGCCGATTTGATCGCGCCATCCGCGCACGCCTTCGGGTCCGAGCGTCCGGCCGTCGAGTCTGAGCGTCCCCGAGTCGGGCGCGACGAGGCCCATCAGAATGTCGGCGATGGTGCTCTTGCCGGCGCCCGACGGCCCCACCAGCGCGACGATCTTCCCCGCCGGAATCACCAGGCTCAAATCTTTGACCGCGGGCACGCGTCCCTCGCTGTAGGTAAACGATACGCCGTCAGCGGCAAGTTCGCGCGTGAGCGAGAGCCGATCGTGCGGATGCACCGCCGGCTCGGCGGCGGCGGCGCATCGGGTTTCGATATCCAGCAGGTTGGCGAACGATGGCAGCGCGTTGACGAAGGCGCGGTAGTGATACTGGCCGCTCATGATTCGCGGCATCACGCGCGCGAACAGCAGCAACAGGATCAGAATTGAGGCCGGCGGCACCGCCAGGATTTGAATCGACACGAACAGCACCACCGCGAGGATTACCACCGAGCCCAGCTCGAACCAGGTCGCGGCGATCGCCTGCTGACGCGTACCGTCCACGTTGGCTCGGGCAACGTCGGCGCTCAGCTCGGAGAAAATCGAAAAATTACGCGCTTCGGCGCCATAGGTCTTGGCCGCTTTGAGGCTCTGCAAATGCTCGATGGTGGCGGCGTAGAGCGACTTGTTGGTTGCGGAGACCTCCTCGCCCTGGCTTTCGATCGCATGCGTGCGGCCGCGAAAAGCGAACGCCAGAAGCGCGCCGGAGATTAGCACCAATGCCGTCATTCCGGCCGACAGCGCAAACGCGATCGCCATGTAGAGCATCCCGATCGCAACTTCGCCGGTGAATACCAGGGCGAAATTCGTGCCGTTGCCGATTCGGCTGACTTCAGAGGTCAGCGCGTGAGTGAAATCCGAAGCCCGGCTACGGCATACGAACAACCAGTTCGCATCCGCAATCGCACGGTAGAGGCGACGGCGCAGATGATGCTCGACTTCCTGCTGGACCGAATAAGTCCACACGTTCTGCATCTGCCCCAGCACCGTTCGCGCGCCAACCAGCATCACGAATACGCCCAGCAGAAGAATCAGCGACGGGCGCAGCCCCACCGCAATGAAGGCGTTGGAAACGATCGCCGCGTAGCGTCCGGCCTGGCCCTGTCCGGCCAGATTAAAGCCGGCCACTTGCAGGGTGGGAAGCAGCAGCGCGAAGCCGATCCCCTCGCTCAACGAAAACAGGACCATCACGATGACCACAGCGATCAAATGCCAGCGCGAAACCCGCACCAGCATCGCGAGATACGCCGCAAGCGTGCCCTTCGCCGGCGGGTTTGCGGGGCTATCGGCCAACGGAGTCCGGCCCGCCAAGCGGCATGTATCGATCAAGTTCGAAATCTCCGATCACCACGACGCCGCCGCTCTCGAGCCATGCGTGAGCGCCGAAATGGCCATCGGCCGGTTTCATCACCCCGATTTTGAGTTCGCTGGGATAGCAGTAGCGCTTGAGCACGATGCCGGTCGCGAGCGCGCGAACCAAGCAGTTGCCGCCGCTGGGGACGGCCCGGCTGGCGGTGGCGACGGCCCACGCGATTTTTTCAGGTGACGGGCGAGCGGCGTCGGAGTTTGCGCGCATCGGATGGCTCATCGCGTCAGCCAGCCGGCGCGCACGACCAAACGGCAACGTCCACACGCCGGCACGCATCGCCACAATCGCCGCCAGCGACTGAAACAGAAGCGTCCGATCCGGCGCGGGCAACGCGAAGAACTTAGCTATTTTGTTCATCCGAGCCCCGATCATCCGGCGCCAGCTCGTCGAGGACCTGTATCAGGCCATGCGCGTGGAGTTCGCCAAGCAGTTGCAGCAGATCGCGGCTGCATCGCTCGGCTTCGACGTCGAATTGATCGATTAATGCGTTGCGAATCTCGGCCACTCGGCGCGGTTGCACAATCAAGCTCCAAATCGTGGCGCCAACCGGGTCCAGTCCGAAGTAGGTCCCGCTCTTGAGATTCAGAATGGCGGCCTCACCCTCGAGATCGCAGGAAATCTGGTCCTTGGATGCGACTACGACGGATCGCGTCGAGATCGTCTTTTTCACGAATTGCAACTTGTCCGAGCGGCACAAGCGATGCGATGATTGCTCTAAACGCGAGAACCCTTTACATCGCTAGTGAAAGCGACACGAGTTTACAGAGCGTTCGCGCCGCGGGCAAGTCGTCGGCGGGTTCGCTTATGCGAGCCGGGGGCGAGCTTCAGCGTCGAAGCGATCGAGAAACTTCACCCCGGCTTCAGTCTGCTTCGCCACCGGCGAGCAAATCGACTATTCCCCGAGCGGTCGGATAGTCAACGTGCAGGGATTTCATGCAGAGCGTCCACGCTTGGGCATTATCGCGCTTGGCGATAAGCGCCAGCAGTTGCGACTTGAGCGGCTCCTGGATGCGCGCCAGCGCCGCCTTGGCCCGTTCGCGGCCGGCAGCGCGCATCTGCTGCTGCTTGGCAAACCGTTGCATCCCAAGTTCCGTCGGACACGGCTGCGCCTCGTACCACTTGCCATCTTCCTGGCCGATCATTTCGTTCACCGTGGCGGTGCCGCCGTCCTCGGTGACAAATTCCATTCCCATCAGATGAGTCGGCGGCATCGGGTAGGTGGCGTACTTCGTCGCATTGATCAAATTCGGCGGCAGTTTGGTAACCGTCAGGTGATAGTTCTTGCTGATTGGAAGGTCGAGTTGCTTCCTTATCCGGTCGTCAAGAAAATTCTGGTTGTGGCCGATGCATTTCATCGTGGATGGCGCGATCAGCTGCTTGATCGCGGCGAAATCTTTCGCGTACATGGCGTAAACCAGCTTGTGCGCCAATTCCCGCTGCTGCGGCGTACCCTTCTCAGCCTCTTTCTCAGCCGCCACTTGCTGGGCCGAATGGGTCGGCGCCCCTTGCGGCACAGCAGCCGGCGCACGCATCGCCCACGGCGATTCCTGTGGAGCGGCGGACTCCTGCGCGACGGCCGGCGTGGCGAGCGCGGCGGCGCCAGCCAGCGCCAGTAAGGCAAAGATTGTTCCCGAAGGCTTTGGCATCTCACTCCCTCATCGCAGAGTGCACGCACGGTGCCACTCGAAATTCAAGTCGTCGATCAATTTCACTTTTCACTTTTCACCTTTCACTGAATCGCGAAGCGCCTGCAAGCCGTCCGCGAAACCGATGGCGAGATTATTCTTTGTCGGGGATCGACTTCAATTGCTCGAGCCATGCGGTCGCTTCGCTGTCCGAGGGCGCCCGATAGTCGCCGCGCGGCGAGAGCGATCCGCCCGAACCGACTTTGGGCGCGTTGGGGATACAACTGCGCTTGAACTGGCTCAACTGAAAAAAGCGGTAGAGAAACGTATGCAGATGTCCCTTGATCGTCGCGATGTCGTACTGGTTGCGGCGATCGCGCCCAATGTCCGGCCACTCGCCCGCGTCCTTGTCGCGCCACGCGTTGTAAGCGAGGAACGCGACCTTCGGCGGCGGATATCCGAAGCGCAGCGTGTAGTAGAGAAAGAAATCGTGCAGCTCGTAGGGGCCCAGCGTCGCTTCGGTGTCGTGGCTGGGATGTCCGTCCGCCGAGGCGCCGGGGATCAGCTCGGGGCTGATTGGAGTGGCGAGAATCTTGAGCAGCGTCGCGCTGGTTTCGCGGCCGAGGCTTTCAGTTTGCGCGAGCCATCGAATCACATGCTGGATCAATGTCTTCGGCACGCTCGCATTGACGCTGTAATGCGACATGTGATCGCCGACGCCGTAGGTGCACCATCCCAGCGCGAGCTCGCTCAAGTCGCCGGTGCCGACCACCAGCCCGCCGCGCAGGTTTGCCAATCGAAAAAGATGGCTGGTGCGCTCGCCCGCCTGCACGTTCTCGAACGTGACATCGTAAACTTTCTTGCCTTTGGCATAGGGATGCCCGATGTCCTTGAACATCTGCATGCAGCTCGGCCGAATGTCTATTTCATCGGTCGCGCAGCCGAGCGACTTCATCAGGCGGCGCGCCTGATCGAGCGTTCGCGCGCCGGTGGCAAAGCCGGGCATAGTGACGGCAAGAATATTTTTGCGCGGCGAGCCGAGCCGATCCATCGCACGCGCGCATACCAGCAGCGCGTGGGTAGAATCGATTCCGCCCGAAATTCCAATCACGACTCGTTCCAGGCCGGTCGAGCGCAGCCGCGTCGCCAGGCCTTGAACCTGGATGTCGAAGACTTCGGCGCATCGCTCGTCGCGAGTTGCGGGATCCGAGGGCACGTAAGGGAACCGCTCGTAGCGCCGCTGCAGCAGCATCTTCGCGCGCCGCGGCAATTCCGCCGAAAATGAAATCCGCCGAAAGCGCCGCACTCGCTCGCGCTCGCGCTCGGCCGTGTCGCCGAACGTGTTCTGACGCATCCGTTCCTGCGACAGCCGTTCGAGATCGATTTCCGCGGTGACCACTTGCGGCCGATCCTTGAAGCGCTCGGACTCGGCGACGAGGTTGCCGTTCTCGGCGATCAATGCGTGGCCGTCCCAGGCGAGATCGGTCGTCGATTCACCCGCTCCGGCGGCGCAATATGCATACGCCGCGATGCATCGCGCGGATTGGCCGGTGACCAGCGAGCGGCGGTAGTCGGCCTTGCCGATCGTGATGTTCGACGCCGACAGGTTCAGCAGCACCGTCGCTCCCGCCAGCGCCGCGTATGACGACGGCGAAATCGGAACCCACAAGTCCTCGCAAATCTCGGCGTGAATCGTAAGTCCCGGCTGCTGCTCGTGCTGGAAGATGAGGTTGTTGCCGAACGCAACCGCGCGAGTCCCGGCCAGCTCGATTTCGTCGCGCGTCGCGGCGTCGGCCGAGGCAAATTGCCGCGGTTCGTAGAACTCGCGGTAGTTGGGCAGATTCGTCTTCGGCACCACGCCGAGAATCCGCCCGCGATGAATCACGATCGCGCAGTTATACAGATGATGATCGATCTGGAGCGGCGCTCCGACCACGCTGACGATCGAAAGCTTCGCCGTCGCCTCGGCCACCGCGGCGATTGCGTCAAGGCATGCGTCGAGCAGCGCCCGCTGCCCAAACAGATCGTCGCACGAATAGGCGCTCAGCCCCAATTCCGGAAACAGTGCGAGCACCGCCTTGCGCTCGGCGGCTTCACGGATCAGCGCGACGGTATGTTCGGCGTTGTAAGCGGGATCGGCGACCCGAACCGACGGCACTCCAACCGCGATTCTGACGAAATCGTGATTGTAGAGATTGAAAAAGTTTCCGTTCCTGGTCACGTCGTTTCCCTTGGGCGCCGCGCGGCAATCTACTCGGCATCCGCCGCCCATGCCGGCGCCCCTGTTAAGAAGACTGTGCCGATTGTGGACGCCCGGTACAAGATTGCCCGATCCGCCCCCGGGGGACATCGGTCGAATGCCGCGCCGTTGCCATCCTGAAACGCTCGCCGGCCATTGTCTGGCGGGTCAATCATTGCAATAACGGCTGTAGTCCAATGAAACTTGCAACATTCACCCATGGCGGCACGACGCGCATCGGCGTCGTCGTCGATGACTCGATCGTTGACCTTGCGGCCGCGGCGCCCGAGTTGCCGCGCGACATGACCGCCTTCATCGTGGCGGGGGCGCCCGCCGCCGAGCGCGCGATTGGCGCGGCGAAGAATTCCACCCGCCGGATTGCGCTTGCGAGCGTCAAGCTCGAGGCGCCGATCGCGCGCCCCCCGGAGTTTCTCGCCATCGGCCTTAACTACGCGGACCACGTCGAAGAAACGAAAATGAAGCGTCCCGAGTTTCCGATGTTCTTCAACAAACAATCGAGCTGCGTGACCGGACCGTACGATCCGATTCATCTGCCGCGCGCCTCGTCGGCGCTGGATTACGAAGGCGAACTCGGGTTCGTCATCGGCCGGCGATGCCGTCACGTGCCGCGCGATCGCGCCCGCGAGGTAATCGCGGGTTACGTGATCGTAAACGACGTAAGCGTGCGCGATTGGCAGCGCCGCGCGCCGACGATGACGCTGGGCAAGTCGTTCGATACGCACGGGCCGGTTGGCCCATGGATCGTAACGCCGGACGAGATTGGCGATCCGCACAAGCTCGACCTGCGCACGTTCGTCAACGGCGAACAGCGCCAGCATTCGAACACCAGGAATCTGATCTTCGATTGCTTCGCACAGATCGAGACGCTGTCAACGGTGTTTACCTTGTTGCCGGGGACGATCGTTTCGACCGGCACGCCCGGCGGAGTGGCTGCCGGGATGAATCCTCCCAAATGGCTCAGGGCGGGCGACGTGGTCCGAATCGAGATCGAGAAAATCGGCAAGCTCGAAAACAAGGTGATCGAGGAACCGGCCGGCACCGATTTAATCTGAGCAGGCGGTCCGGGCCGGCTTGATAATTGGCAGGCATTTGGCCTCACGGCAAATTCCGTCGCTCGCGTGCCGCAGTCTCCGCTCGGAGCCAAGGCGCTGATCGATGTAAGCGACCTTGATGCCGCAAGCCGGGCTTGCTTGATTCCTGGAGTCTTTGGAATCGGCTGATTGGGCGGATGCGCGCCTATGCTGACTCAGGAACGAAACAGTGTCGGTGACAAATTGTTGCATCGAATCTACAATGTGTAGCCATTGGTTGACTGATGGTGGGAGCGTGCCGCCTGTTCGGGGCGTTTTTGTTCAATCGCCCGTGGCACATTGATTGCTTGCCCTAGCGAGGGGGCGGGTCGGATGAGCGGGAGGAGGGGTATCAACGCACTGGGAGGGCGCGAGGATGCTGCCAACGACGTCAATTGGAATCCGCCATTCGGAACATGAGATAAGACAGGCAAGATCCTCGCCCCCTGGAAGATTGAGCCGCTTCCTCCTTAAATTTCGCCCATTCTGGAATGGAAACTACGGTCTCCAGACGCCGCGCCGGTCGATCGACCGCGAACTGCAAGAGCGCGAGCCAATAGATTTGCTGTAGCTGCCCAGCCTCCGTCTCTCCCCGCTATCATTTTGAGAGCGCACCCGCGTCAGGTGTCAAGTTGAACTCTCAGGACGACTGCCCAAGCCGGGGCGGGACCAATGGGGCGGGCGTCTCGAAACGCGCGGGGTGGCGTGCTTGCTGCAGGTGAGCGGCGGCTCGCGACGGCTGGCGCGCCGTAGGATCGCCGTCATGAGTGCGATGATCACGATCGGGGCAAGTGGGATTTTGGCGCCCTGACTGACCGGCAATGAGACGCGGGGCAGAATCCACGCGACCGAAAGCACGGCCTTCTCGTAGGGCAGGAACCCCTTCTCGAAACCCTCCATTGCCAGCCACGCTATCGGTAGCGCGAGCAACACCAGGTCGTATTGCAGGACGTATGGGGAAACCATCAAGCAGCCAACCGCCAGGGTGGCGGCTTTGAGCGCGAACGGACGGCTGGTTTGCCAAACCCAAACCACCGCGGACGCCGCATATATCGCCACCAGCGCCTGGAACGCATACGCAACCTCGACGCTGCCACCCCACATCCTGATCGCGCCAAAAATGCTTTGCAGGGTTGGGAAATTGATCGCACCCCGTTCCAGGACAATTTTCTGTGTGAACGGGATACTGCCGATAAACGCGCGCCACGTCGATGCGCCAAAGACGGCGAGCGAAGCTGCCGCGAACAGAATCGTGCTGACGGCAGTGGCAATAAGTGCGCGCCATCGGCGCGCTACGATCAGTGCGAGCGGAATCAATATCGCGAATTGCGGCTTGTAGGCCATCAAGCCAAACAGCAACCCCGCAAGCACCGGCCATCGGTCCAGAAGCAGCAGACCGCTCCCGATAAGCGCGGTGGTCAGGAAGCCGTTTTGCCCGCACATGAAGTTGATGATGACCGCCGGAAATGTGATCGCGAGCCAAAGTCCGAGAGGAACGGGAGCGATGCGCCGAAGTACGGCAAGATAGCCCGCAAGCGTCACGGTCTCGAACACGACCCATGACGCGATGAATGGCAGCATCGAAAGCGGCAGAACGATCAGAAGGTACATCGGCGGATAGTGGAACCCGAGGACACCGAAATCCTTGCCTCCCATTACCGCCGCTTCCTGCAGGTGCTGGCGATGAATGTCGTAAACAGACGCGGGATCGCCTTTAAGCGCCGCGATCGAAGCCGCGTAGGGATTTACGAAGTCGCCTCCAACGCCGGCGCCACTCGCAAATATCAGGTGATGAGCGTGGAAGAGTTGAGCTATCGCCGCAGCCAGATATGCAAGCAGCAGAACGCCCGAATAAAATGTGACGCGTTGAACCGTCAGCCAGGAGGGGTCGCGAAGCCAGCTGGTGAACCGGTGCGCAAAGCCCGAGCGACCGTCAGGGGCCGTGGTGGACATCGTTACCGTGACGGATTTTCCGGCGGTATCGATTTTCGCGCGACCATCCATCGCCAGCCTGTTCGGGAGTTCCTCTGATCCTTCAGAATCATAGCCTCAATCGATTCGTCCGTGTATTGCGCAGCTCGGCGCGATACCCATCCGCTCGTAATAGCGCTGGTGATTCTCCTCGGCGCGGTAGAACTCCGCGGCAGGCACTATCTGTGTGACGACCGGGCGCGCGAGTTTGCCGGACTGCTCGAGCCGCCGTTTCGATTCCTCGGCGGCCATCCGCTCATGGTCATCGGCATAGGAAATTATTGAGCGGTATTGAGTGCCGGTGTCGGGGCCCTGCCGGTTGAGCGTCGTCGGGTCATGAATCTGCCAGAACACTTCCAGCAGTTGCTCGAACGATACCCGCGCCGGGTCGTACTCCACCTGCACGACTTCCGCGTGTCCCGTCTTGCCACTGCAAACCGCTCGATAGGTGGGCTTTGGAACCGTGCCGCCCGCGTATCCCACGACCACCTCGACGACGCCCTCGACCGCGCGAAAAGCCGATTCCACACCCCAGAAGCATCCGGCGCCGAATGTCGCGATTTTGTTCTCGTTCGCCATTTGCCTACTTAACGATGAGGACCGGCGTGAATCAATCCTCGCCCGGCCCTGGTGAGACCGCCGCCGCCACTGTGCGAGCGTCCAGCGGTGTGCCATTATTCAAGCGCTATGACAAGTATTATGGCGAATCATAACCTTCGGAAATCGGGGAACCGTGCGCAATTCGTGAACCTAATCCTTGATCGGAAGCGCGCAAGGATCGTTTTGCGGGCGCTTTTCGCGCTCGCGACTTTTCTTTGCATGTGGCTCCCTGCCCAGGCCGGCGCTGCGGAAATCAAGGTCGCTGCGGCGTCGGATTTGACCTTTGCGTTCCAGGACGTTGCCTCCCGATTTCAGAAACAAACCGGGAGCAAGATTAAACTCACGTATGGTTCATCGGGAAATTTTTTCGCGCAGATTCAAAATGGCGCGCCGTTCGACTTGTTCTTTTCCGCCGACGTTGACTATCCGAAAAGGCTCGAGGCCGCGGGCTTGATTGAACCCGGCACTATTTACGAATATGCGAGCGGAAAACTCGTGATGTGGGCTCCCAACGCGTCGAAGCTCGACTTGAGCCGCGGTCTTGCGGTGCTGCTCGATCCCGGCATCAGAAAGATTGCGATCGCCAATCCGCAACATGCGCCGTACGGGATCGCGGCGGTTGCGGCGATGCGCCACGCGGGCGTCTATGACAAGATCAAAAGCAAGCTCGTGCTCGGCGAAAATATCTCGCAGACCGCCCAGTTTGTTCAATCCGGCAATGCCGACGCCGGCATCCTCGCGCTCTCGCTCGCGCTCGCGCCGGCGATGAAGAACGCCGGACGATACGTCGAAATCCCGGCGACGGACTATCCGCCGATCATCCAGGCCGGCGTGATTCTGAAATCGTCGCGCAACAAGCAACTGGCGAATCAGTTTATGAAATTTCTCAAGCAGCCCGAAACTGTGGCGCTGATGGCGCGATATGGTTTCTCGATTCCGAAGGACGCAACTGTGGGGCACAACGAAAGCAAAGTGTCCGCGCCGCGCTGACCACCGATGGATTGGAGCGCGATTTTCCTGACGCTACGACTCGCGTTGCTCGTTTGCGCGATCTTGCTGGTGGTCGCGACGCCGATCGCATGGTGGCTCAGCTTCACCCGCTGGCGATGGAAATTTTTCGTCGAATCCATCGTCGCGCTGCCGCTCGTGCTCCCGCCAACCGTGCTCGGCTTCTACGTGCTGGTCGCGATGGGTTCGAACAGCCCGCTTGGCCGCTGGTATCAATCTTTAACCGGCCACGGGTTGCCGTTCACCTTCGAAGGCCTGGCGATCGCGTCGGTCATCTACAGCCTGCCCTTTGCGGTACAGCCGATGGCGGCGGCGTTCTCGCAGGTGGATCGCAACTTGATCAACGCGTCGTCGATACTCGGCGCCTCGCGGATTCGCACTTTCATTCGCGTCGTGCTCCCGCTTTCAATAGGCGGCGTGGTCACCGGCTTCGTGCTGAGCTTCGCGCACACGCTCGGCGAGTTCGGCGTGGTGCTGATGGTGGGCGGCGACATCCCAGGCGTGACGCGCACGGTCTCGATCGCGATTTACGATCATGTGCAGGCGCTCGACTACGCCGGCGCCAATCGCATGGCGCTTATCCTGATGGCGTTTTCGTTCGTCACGCTGTCGATCACCTATTCGCTCAACCGCCGAATCTGGGCGGTCTGGCCGATGCATCGCTAGCCGGGGCGGTTGCAACAGATGGCATCCGGCAACAGTGGCGAAAGCGACGGGCGTCTGTCGGTCCGCATCGCGTATCGGACCTCGAACAGCTTCATGCTCGAGGCCGAGTTCGAGGCGTCGGCCGGCTTCACGATGATCCTGGGGCCGTCGGGCGGCGGAAAGACGACCATCCTGAATTGCATTGCGGGACTCGCGCAGCCCGATGCCGGCAGGATATCGCTCGGTGCGCGAGTGCTGTTCGATTCGGATGCGCGCATCGACATGCCGGTGGCGGAGCGCCGATTGGGATACGTGTTTCAAAATCTCGCGCTGTTTCCCCATCTGACGGTCGCGCAGAACGTTCAATACGGGATCGCGAGGATGCCGGCCGCGCAGCGGCGCGCGCGAATGATGACGATGCTCGAGTCGTTTCGCATCGCGAATCTGATCGCTCGTAAGCCCGGCGAGATTTCCGGCGGCGAGCGCCAGCGCGTGGCGCTCGCGCGATCGCTGGTGACGAATCCGGCGGCGATCCTGCTCGACGAGCCGCTGGTCGCGCTCGACCACGCGACCCGGTCGAAGATTCTCGACGACTTGCGCGCCTGGAATGCGGCCCACGAAATTCCAATCCTCTACGTCACCCATTCGCCCGAGGAGGCATTCGCGCTAGGCGAGCGGGTGTTGGTGCTCGAAGCCGGACGCATCCTCGCTCAAGGGATGCCGCATGACGTGCTCGCGACGCCGCGGCACGAAACGATCGCGCAGGTAGTCGGCTTCGAAAATGTTTTCGACGCGACGGTGAGATCGATCGCGGAGACTCAGGGCACGATGCTGTGTCAGTTGGACGGGAGCACGACTCGCCTGGAAGTGCCGCTGGGCCACGCGGAAACGGGAGCGCGGGTGCGGATCGCGATTCGCGCCGGCGATATCATCGTTGCGGGCGAGCAACCGCATGGGCTAAGTGCGCGCAACTCTTTTCCGGGACGAGTCCTATCGATGCGCCGCGAAGGCGCGAGGATAGTAGTCATGATCGATGCGGCGGGCGCGACCTTCGAGGTTCATCTGACGCCGGGCGCAATCGATGCGTTGCGAATCGAAGAGGGAAAAGAGGTCTGGCTGGTGATCAAGACCTACTCGTGCAACCTGGTCGAGCCTTCCGCGCGGTAACCGGCGGCGCGATAGCCTTTCGCGCGCGGTTTAGCGCTCCCCCTCACCAGAAATCCCCGAACACCTCTACGGAAGGTGAGGCGTCGAGATCGAACTACTCACGGACCGGGCTTGACTGTCCTGCATTGTGGTAAAAGCCACAGCACCGACAATGCACACAATCAGCGACAGGGCCCCGATAGTGATGACGCCAGAGCGGTCCGGACGCCCTGAAGCCAACCCGATTTGCAGGATTTCGAAGCCCTTCATCACCAGATAGAGAGCCAGCAAATACGTTAAAATCTGCAACATTCCGACCATCAGAATTTCCCTCCGATTAACCGGGATTGAGCTCAGAATTTGAATTCGGCCTTCAGCCGCTCAGCGACGAACATCTTCAGCAGCGATTGATAGGGCACGTCGCGCTTGTTGGCCAGGAGCTTCAAGCGATCCAGCATCGGCTTCGGGATGCGAATCGAGATGGTTTGGGACGACGGCTTCAGGTTCGGCAGCGTTACGCGTTTGGCCTTGCGCCAGTCAATATAATCCGTCGAGTCGTGCGACGCCCAAAACTCGCGCTCGGCATCTTCGGTCCTGAATTTCGGTACAGCTTTTTTCATGATGATCGATGCTGACAGGCTATGCCGACACGGATCGCGGACCAAGGCTACTGTCCCGCATCACGCTGCCGATGCAGGATTTCGCGGAGGGCGGTGTTGCAGAGACACGCGCTTGCGCGCGCGAGATCCTTCGCTTTGCTCAAGATGACGGAGAAAACGTCGGACCTTTTTATGTCATTCTGAGCGAAAGCTGCTGAAGCGAAGAATCTCGACGGACGCTCCTGCGTCCGTCGATGCGGCGGGGGTGGGATTTCGCGGCTGCGGTGCGCTGTTGTGCAAATCATTAATCGGAGAGAACCGGAGTCGGGAAAAGATCCGGCGTCCCTCGGCTGCGCTCAGGATGACGGAATCGAGAGCCGGGCGCCTCGAGGTAGGTGACGGGAAAATTTGGTGCCCCCTGAGGGATTCGAACCCACGGCCCCAGGATTAGGAAGCCCGCGAGGCAAGTAAGCTGAGGTATATGTCCGGTTATCTTGCTTACAGAATCGCGCTTTTTTCGATTACGAGGTTACCTCCGCCTATGCCAGGTTGGCTGGTCGTGGACACTTGTTGGACACCTCTGAGCCGGTCAGGAAGCATCCGAGCTGGCGACCGCGGCCGGCCGCGGTGATGACGCAGCCAGCGCCATGGAACCGGCGACCTGCTAATTACGAAAGAGCTCCGAGGCGATCACCATCGATCACGACGCAACGAAACCCGCGAGAAATGGGGACTTTGTTGGAATCGAGGTCGGTGCTGATCGGTCCTGTTCGGTCGTGATTGGCAGTCGTTTGGCAGTCGATTTTCATGACACCGACCCGGGCGTGGGCGTGGTCAACTACCGATACGATTACCTGAGCGAGAAACGCGACGCGCTCACGCGGCTGGACGCGAGGCTGGCGGATATCGTCCCGCGAAAAAGGCACCAGCACGAGTTCTCGGGACGGACAGCAAGTCAGATCGGGAGTCGTGC
>NZ_DATCTO010000014.1 GCF_036567905.1 Candidatus Binatus sp. | reverse complement strand
GAAAATTTCCGCGGCCCTGAGCCGCGTATTAGTTCAGGACCGTCCGCTCGGTCCGCGCCGCCGGCGCGGGCGCGGGCTCGGCCCCAGCCGCAGCGGGAGCGGGCGCGGGCTTGGCGGCAGCCTGCACGGCGTCGCCGTCGCGCAGCGCGTGCCGAATGACCTCATCGACCGTATCGACGAAAATCATTTCGAGCTCTTTGCGCACTTCGGGCTGGATGTCCTCGAGGTCGCGCTCGTTGCGGCGGGGCAGAATGATCGTCTTGATCCCGGCGCGCCTTGCCGCGAGCACCTTCTCCTTGATACCGCCGACCGGCAGCACCTTGCCGCGCAGCGTTATCTCGCCGGTCATCGCGACGTCGGATCGCACCGGCCGGCCGCTGAGCAGCGACGCCAGCGAGGCCGCGATCGTCACGCCGCCCGACGGCCCATCTTTGGGAATCGCTCCGGCGGGAACGTGGACGTGGATGTCGGATTTTTCGAAGAAGTCGGGCGCGATTCCCAGCGCCGCCGCGTGGGTGCGCACGTAGGAGAGCGCGGCCTGCGCCGATTCCTTCATCACCTCGCCGAGCGAGCCGGTAAGGCTGAGACCTTTCTGGCCCGACATGCGGGTGCTCTCGATGAACATTATCTCGCCGCCGTTGGGCGTCCATGCCAGCCCGGTCGCAACCCCCGGCTCCTGGGTGCGTTCGGCGACCTCGGAAAAGAAGCGCGGCGCGCCGAGGTAGCGTTGCACGTCGGCTCCGGAAATGATCGCGGGGGCAGTTTCGCCCTCGGTTATCGAACGCGCGATCTTGCGGCAGACGCGGGCGATCTCGCGCTCGAGATTTCTAAGCCCGGCCTCGCGCGTGTAGCTGTGAATAATCTCTCGCAGCGCCTCCTCGGAAAATTCGATCTTCTGATCGCCGAGTCCGTTCTCGTTGAGTTGCTTGGGGATTAGGTGCCGCTGCACGATTTGCAGCTTCTCTTCCTCGGTGTATCCCGGCAGCTCGAGCACTTCCATCCGGTCGCGCAGCGCGTGCGGAACCGGGTCGAGCATGTTGGCGGTGGTCAGGAACAGCACTTTGGAAAGATCGAACGGCACGTCCAGGTAATGATCCGAGAAGGTGTTGTTCTGTTCCGGGTCGAGCACCTCGAGCAGCGCCGACGCCGGGTCGCCGCGGAAGTCCATGCCAAGCTTGTCCACCTCGTCGAGGATGAACAGCGGGTTGTTCGAGCCCGCGTTGCGAAGGCCCTGGATGATTCGGCCGGGCAACGATCCGATGTAAGTGCGGCGATGGCCGCGAATCTCGGCCTCGTCGCGGATGCCGCCGAGCGACAAGCGCACGAATTTGCGGCCGAGAGCGCGCGCGATCGACTTGCCCAGCGAGGTTTTGCCGGTGCCCGGAGGCCCGACGAAGCACAGGATGGGTCCCTTGGTGTCGTGCTTGAGCTTGCGCACCGCGAGAAACTCGAGGATGCGCTCCTTTATTTTTTCGAGGTCGTAGTGGTCCTCGTCGAGCACCTGGCGTGCGTGGCGAATGTCGAGATTGTCCTCGGTCGAGGCGCCCCACGGCAGGCTGACCAGCCAGTCGAGGTAGGTGCGCACGACAGTGTGCTCGGCGGACTCGGGCGGGATCATCTTGAGGCGCTCGAGTTCCTTGTCCGCGACCTTGCGCGCCTCGGGCGACATTTTCGCCTCTTCGATCTTCTTTTCGATCTCCTCGACTTCGGAAGTGCGCGCGTCGCCCTCGCCGAGTTCCTTCTGGATCGCCTTGAGCTGCTGGCGCAGATAATACTCGCGTTGATTTTTGTTGAGCTCGGTCTGCACCTGGGACTGAATCTTATGCCCGAGCTCGAGCATTTCGATCTCGCGGCCCAAAATCGCGATCAGCTTTTCCAGCCGCGCGCGAACGTCGAGCGTCGCGAGCAGATCCTGCCCCTCTTCGATCGGAATCTTCAGGTAAGAGGCGGTCATGTCGGCAAGCCGGCCGGCCTCCTTCACCTGCATCGCCAGCACCTGCAATTCGTCGGGCAGGTACGGCACCAGCGAGACGAACTTGGAAAACTGGCTCACCAGATGCGCGTGGAGCGCGTCGATTTCCCGGTCGGAGGAAACCGGCTCATTGAGCCGCTTGACGTGCGCGAGGAAATACGGCTCGCGCTGGGTGAACTGGCCGAGCTCAATTCGCGCCAATCCCTGCACCAGCACACGCACGCTCTGATCCGGATAGCGCAACATCTTGAGGATGCGCACCGCGGTGCCGAGCTGGAACAATGCCTCGGGCGCGGGCTGCTCGTCTTCGGGGTTTTTTTGCGCCGCCAGCGCGATAACCTTCGAGGTCTGTCCGCAGTCCTCGATCAACTTGAGCGACGAGGGCCGCGAAACCAGGAACGGATGAATCTGACTGGGGAAAATCACGATGCCGCGCAAGGGCAGCACCGGCAGGACCTCGGGAATCTCGGCCTTGCTCAGATCCTCCTCGATCTCGAAGCGTTTTTCCCCTTTGGGTTTATCTGCCATAGGTCAATCGAACCTCGTAGGGCAAACCCGCCACGCCTTCCACGCAACCCAAATTTCACCGTAATATACGGTGGTGGGGCGGACAAGGTCACCTCGTACGTAAGAAGCTAATCACGGTAACCGGCTCGCGCTACTGATGAGGAAACGTTGCCTAATAGCGGATTTGAAAAATTATTCAGCGAGGAAGAAGCCAACGAGCTGATTCCACGTCTGGAAATTCTGATGCGCCAACTGCAGATGCAGGCGACGTCGTTGCGCGCACGGATCGACGAATTGTCGGTGACCGATCCCTCGATCCTGCATTGCACGATGAGCGAAATCGTCGGGCGTTACCCCGAGCTGCGGTCGTTCGCGACCAACATGGCCGACGCCGCCGCCCAAATCGAATCATTCGGATGCATCCTCAAGGATATCGAGCTGGGGCTGATCGATTTTCCCTATGACGCGGACGACGAAGTTGTTTTCCTGTGCTGGCAGTTCGGCGAGCCGCGCGTCGTCGCATGGCACCGGGTGAACAGTGGATTTTCCGAGCGCCAGCCGCTGCCCGGCGCGCCCAACCGCTGGCTCAACTGAGCGGCGAACAGCAGGAATTCTGACAGCCAAATGATTTTACTTTTGTCGATTTACCTGGCCGCACTCGGATGCTGGCTCGGCGGAATTGTTTTCTTCTCGTTTTTCACCGCGCCGGAGGTTTTTACCCATCTGCCGACCGCCGAAGCCGGCCAAGTGATCAGCGCGATCTTCCCGCGCTACTACATGCTTGGCTACGTCGCGGGAACGGTAAGCCTCATCCTCGCGGTGTATTTCACCGCCGTGCGCGGACCGCGGATGTGGTGGGGCGCCACCACGGTCGTGCTGGCAATCGCGCTGGGAATCACCTTCTATGCCGGCAGGGTCATTCTGCCGCGAGCCGACGCCATCCGCACCGTCAACGAAGATCCACATCCCGACACTGCCCGCAAGGCGGAGTTCGACCGGCTGCACCGGATGTCGGTGATTCTCAATGGCACCGTGCTGCTGTTGAACCTCGCCGCAATCGCGGGCACTTCGGGAGCGTTGAGCTGGCGTGGCTGAGCATCGTTACAAGGCGGTCGTGATCGATTTATTCGACACGCTCGTCAACTGGAATCTCGAAGCGCTGCCGGTCATGCAATGGCGCGGGCGCGAAATTCGAAGCACGACTCCCCTGCTCTTCTCCGCGCTGGAAACGGCGCTCGGCGGGCGCTTCGACCGCGACGCCTTCGCCGAGGCACACGCGGCGGTTTACGCCGAGATATTCACCGAGCGAGCGAAGGCGGGCGCAATCGAGATTACCTGCCTCGAGCGCTTCTCGCGCACGCTCAAACTGCTCGGCGTCGACGAAGACCTGGCAGCGCCGCTGGCCGAAAGTCTGCGCCGAATCCATATGGGACGGGTGCGCGCGGTCACTTGGGCGCCGGCGCCGCGAATCGACGCGATGAAAAAAATCGCCAGGCGCCTGCGCGTCGGCTTGATCTCGAACTTCGACGATTCCGAGACCGGCCACCTCATCATGCATGACACCGGCATCCGCGAGATCTTCGACGCGGTGATTATCTCGGCCGACATCGGCTACCGAAAACCCAACCCGCTCATCTTCAAAAAAATTCTCGAGCTGATGGGGCTCGAGCCCGCCGATATCCTGTTCGTCGGCGATACTCCGCTCGACGACGTGCTGGGCAGCAAAGGCGTCGGAATGCATTCGGCGTGGATTCGCACGCGCGAGCGCGAGCTGCCCGAGGGAATTCCCGCGCCGGACATCGTCATCTCGGACCTCGCGCAACTGCCCGACGCGCTTGGTTTGCAAGAATAATGGCCGATCAGGATCGAAGCCGCCTGGTCCGGGCGCTTGAAAGCGCGCCGTTCGCCGCGATGCTCGGGCTGAAGATCGAATCCGCCGCCAACGGCGCGGCGCTGGTGCGGATGCCGTTCGATTTGCGGCTGCTCAACGAGGGCGGCCGGGCCGCTCCCGTTCACGGCGGCGCGATTGCCTCGCTGGCCGACGTTGCTGCATGCGCCGCGGTGTGGACTCTCGCCGAGACCGTGCGCACCGCGACCATCTCGATCACGGTGAACTACACCGGCTTCGCCGTGAATTCTGACCTGATCGCCCGCGCCCGAGTGAAGCGGATGGGCAAGCGCATCGCCAGCCTGAGCGTGGAAATCGCCGACGTGTCCGGCGCCCTCATCGCCGACGCGCTCGTCACCTACAAGATCGCTTAGCAGGATCGCCCCGCCCCGGATCGATTTGTTCAATCCGCTCGCTTACACTGGATCTTGACCGGTGCTCAAAAGGAAAAGGGATCCCAAATATGTTTTTTCACATTCGATTCGATGGCAAATGCATCTTCGCCGCAGTCGCGACGCTTACCGCTGCGCTGTCGCTGGCGCTGGCGACTGCCCGCGCCGGTAACGACGTCCCTGACGTGACGCCTGCAGCCACTGAGAGCGTGCTCTATTCCTTCGGCGCCGGGCCCACCGCCGGCAAATGCAAAATCGAAGACGGCGCCGACCCCAAGGGCTCGCTGACCTACGTCGCGGCCACGGGACTGCTGTTCGGCCGCACTTGGACCACGACCTCGAATGGCGACGGCACGATTTTCCAAATCATGCCCGACGGATCGAATTACTTGGTCGATCACTTCTTCACCGGCGCCAAGACCGACGGCAACAATCCGCGCCACAACGCGATGACCCTGGCCGGCACAGTCCTGTACGGCACGACTCTCACCGGCGGCGAGCACGACAACGGCACCATCTTCAGCATCAACGACGACGGGACTGGCTACTCGTCTCCGCCTCTGTTCGACTTTCCCAAGAGCGCCGGGAACAACGATGGCGATCAGCCGCACAGTTGCTTCGTCGCCGCTGGCAGCCTGCTTTACGGCATGGCCTCGCAAGGCGGCAAGCACGGCGGCAAGACCGGCGACGGCACCATCTTCTCCTTCGACCCCTCCAGCAGCGCCTACACCAGGCTGTACTCCTTCAACGGCAAGCACGGCGCCGATCCGCACGGCCAGCTCATTCTCGATCCCAACGGCACGGCGTTCTACGGCATGACCCGCGCCGGCGGCAAGAATGATGTCGGCGTCATCTTCTCCTTCGACACGAGCAGCGGGAAATCCAAGACGCTGCACCAATTCAGTTGCCCCGGTAACAGCACCCCCAACTGCATCGACAAGAACAACGGCGCGACCTCCGACCACGGCACGCTCGTGCAATCCGCCTCGACGCTGTTCGGCTTGACGACTTACGGCGGCAAATTCGGCGCGGGCGTGATATTTTCGATCCACACCGACGGCAAGCACTTCAAAATCCTGCACCACTTCGGCAAACTCGGGACCAACGACGGCGTAAATCCCTACGGCTCGTTGATGCTCAACGGCACCACGCTCTACGGCACCACGCGCACGGGCGGCAGCAAGGGCAACGGCACCGTCTTTCAGATCGACACGAGCGGCAACAACTACGCGCGAACCTACGACTTCCAGAACGCGCCCGATGGCGCGAACCCCATCGACAACGTCATCATTCTCGACAACACGCTGTACGGGATGACCGAGGCGGGCGGCTCGTGCGGCGACGGCGCAATTTTCGCAATCCAGTTGCCGTAGGATTTTTCCGTGTCATCGACTCTGGATAACATCCGCCACGCTGCCGCGCCGCATGGACTCAATCTGGTCGCGGCGACTCCGGTGGCGCGCTACGACAACGCAGCCTCGATCAAGGAAATTTCGCGCGCCTCGGCAATCGATCCCCATGCGCGCTCGATCGTCGTCATCGGCAACGGCGGCGGCGCGCTCTGGGACGCACTCAAATCTCACGCGGCGCGCCATCCGCGATGGTGGGATCGCGCAAATCCGCTCGACGAATTCACTCGCGAAGTTGTTGAGCGCGACGTGGCCGGCCCACTTCGCGCATCGGGCGCGCGATGCACCACCGTTTACCCGTTCATGAACAGCGGCCGCACGCTCAACTTCATCGAGCTGGGCAAGATCGCGGGAGTCGCCGGGCCGAGCATCCTCGGCGTCACCGTGCATCCTGTATATGGACCGTGGATCGCATTTCGCGCCGCGCTCCTGCTCGACGAAGAGCTCGATTCACCGGGCGACGCGCTCGGCTTCGACCCATGTCCCCGATGCACCGCGCGCACCTGTATTCCCGCGTGTCCGGCCGGCGCGGTAAGCGCAGATTCGGGATGGAACATCCCCAAATGCCTGACGCATCGCGTCGAAGTCGAGGCGGAATGCACGCCGCGATGCCACGCGCGGGCCGGATGCGTGCTCGGCCCCGAGCATCGCTACCCCGACGACGAACTCGCCTATCATCAGATGCGCGCGCTGCGCTCGATGCGCCCGTACTACGACTTGCAGCTCAAACCCAAGCTCGCTCTGTCCTCAGATTAAATTCGCGATTGTTCCCCGTCCCGCATTCGGAAGGGGTTAGGGGTTAGGTTTGCTCGTCCTATATAATCCACCCGGGGAAGAACTATGGCATTTCCAATCAATCGGCCGCGGCGGCTGCGACGCACTGAAACGATTCGAAGGATGGTTCGCGAGACGCGGTTGTCGCCCGACGACCTTATTGCGCCGATGTTCGTGTGCCCCGGGCGCGGCGTGAAGAACGCGATCGCATCGATGCCGGGCGTGGCGCAAATGTCGGTGGACAACGTCGTCGCGGAGGCGCGCGAGACCTGGGCCGCCGGCGTCCCCGCGGTCATCCTGTTTGGAATTCCCGAACGCAAGGACCCGCAGGGCAGCGAGGCATGGAACGACAACGGCGAAGTGCAGCGCGCGATACGCGAGATCAAAGAGCGCGTGCCCGGGATGGCGGTGATTACCGACGTGTGCATGTGCGAGTACACCGACCATGGGCATTGCGGCGCGCTCGCCGGCAACGACGTCGATAACGACGCGACGCTCGAGCTGCTGGCGCGCTCGGCGCTGTCGCATGCGCGCGCGGGCGCCGATATCGTCGCGCCGTCCGACATGATGGATGGCCGGGTCGGCGCGATTCGCGCCGCACTCGACGGCAACGGATTCAGTCACGTCGCAATCATGGCGTACTCGGCCAAGTTCGCGTCCGCGTTCTACGGCCCGTTTCGCGAGGCGGCGGAGTCGGCGCCGAAATTCGGCGATCGGCGCTCGTACCAGATGGACCCGCCCAACGGCGACGAGGCGATGCGCGAAGTCGCACTCGATTTGGAGGAGGGCGCGGATATCGTGATGGTCAAGCCGGCGCTGCCGTACCTCGATCTAATCTGGCGAGTGAAGCAGGAATTCAACGCGCCGGTCGCGGCATACAACGTTTCGGGTGAGTACTCGATGATCCGCGCGGCGGGAATCAACGGATGGATCGACGAGGAGCGCGCCACGCTCGAAGTGCTGACTGCCATCAAGCGGGCCGGCGCCGATTTGATCCTGACCTATTTCGCCAAAGACGTCGCCCGCAAACTGCGCGCCTGAAGCAGGCGCTGACCCCCCGTTGGCACGGCCGGCCAGTATTAGAAAAGGAA
>NZ_DATCTO010000013.1 GCF_036567905.1 Candidatus Binatus sp. | reverse complement strand
GAGTGGTCGCGGCTCGCCCCTTGGCCGTTCAACCAGCTTTACTCGCCAGCGTCAGCCGGGTAGCTCAATCCAAATGGATTCGTCGCTCTCCGCTCCTCCTTCGGCAGAGCAGGCTTTCGAGTTGGCGCTGTTGTCCGACGTAGGTACGGACCGCCCCGACAATGAAGACTCGTGCGGGCATTTCATCGAGAGTCCCGACAGCGTGGTGTTCGCGATTGCCGACGGCGTCGGCGGCTACGAAGGCGGTGAAATCGCGAGCCGGATGGCGATCGACATAACTCTTGAAGCTTACCGCGAGAGCCCGCCGGCGTGGGGCGCCGCCAAGCGGCTCCATCGCGCGATTACGCGGGCCAACATCGAGATTCACGACAAGGCGCTGACCGTGCCGGAACTGGGCCGGATGGCGACCACAATGACGGCGGTCGCGGTGGAGAAGGGGATGCTGTCGGCGGTACATGTCGGAGATTGCCGGCTCCATCTGATCCGTCAGAGCCAGATCTCGCAAATCACAAAAGACCACACGATGGTCGCCGACCGGGTCAGGATGGGTATGATGTCGGCGGCGCGGGCCAAGGATCATCCGGAGCGCGGGATGCTTCTGCGCAGCCTTGGACACGAGTTAATCGTGTCGATCGATCGGATCGCGATGCCGCTGCTGGAGCGCGATCGGCTGCTGCTGTGCAGCGACGGACTTTACAATGTACTGGATGACAAGGAACTGGAATCACTGACGCGCGGCGTTGACGCCGAGACGGGATGCCGCAACTTGATCGACACGGCCAATAAGCGCGGCACCGCTGACAATGTGACCTGCGCCGTCTTCAGAATGACGTCGCCGACCGGGCATACGGTGACCATCGGCGGATGGCGCGATCGATTGCGAGGATGGTTCAGACGATGAAGTGTTTGGCGCCGCATCCCCTTCCATTGCCTGCGCGGGGGATGTTAACGTCCGCTGACCGGCTTTTTCTCAAGACGGTCTGAAAAATGCGCGAGGTCGGCGTTGGTGAAAACCTCGATCAGTACAAATTGATCGAGGTGATCGCGCGCAGCGGGATGGCGTCGATCTTCAAAGCTATCGATCAAGTCGACGGCGCGACCGTCGCGATCAAAGTCCCCTACATCCAGTTCGAGAGCGACGTGGTCTTCTACGGCCGCTTTCAACGCGAAGAAGAAGTCGGACGCCGCCTCGATCATCCCGGCATCATCAAGGTCCTCGCACCCAGGCGCAAAAGCCGCATGTATATCGCGATGGAGTACATCGAGGGTCCCTCGCTGCGCGCGATGATGCACGAGCCCGGCGGGCTGTCGGTGGAAAAGGCGCTCGATCTCGCGCGGCAGTTGGCGGAGACGCTTGTATACATGCACGGTGAAGGCGTGGTGCATCGCGATCTGAAGCCGGAAAACGTCCTGGTGACGGCCGCAGGCCGGACCAAGATCATGGATTTCGGAATCGCACTCGACGAATCGGCGCGGCGGCTGACGTGGTCCGGCCTGTCATCGACCATCGGCACGCCCGACTACATGGCGCCCGAACAGGTCAGCGGCCGGCGCGGCGACGTTCGCACCGACATCTATTCGCTGGGCGTGATTCTGTACGAGATGCTGACCGGGCACCTGCCGCACTCGGGGCCCAACGTTTACAACGTGATGCGCGCGAAGGCCTCGGAAGATCCGCAGCCGCCAACCGCATTCAAGCCTGATCTCGATCCGCATCTAGAGGAGATCATCCTTCACGCGATCGAGCGCTCTCCGCGTGACCGCTATGCGAGCGCGGCCGAGATGCTTGCGGACCTGCGCGATCCGTCGCGCGTCGTACCCAAGGGCCGCGCGCAGAACCTCCATCCACGCAGCCTCGCGCTGCAGCGTGCGCGTCGTACGGCCGGGTACGTGCTGTTTTTCACGTCGCTCATCGGGATCTTTGTATTTCTGATTTGGCTTGCAAACCGTTACCCGGCGTCGCCGACTCCGCCGCGCCGGTCATATCGAGGGCAGGTGAGATGATGCCGAGACGATCGCAACTCGGATTGGCCGCCGCCACTTTCGCCGCGCTGACGCTATTTTCGCCGCTGGCGCGCGCGCAGACTGCCGCGTCGTCGCCGCCGCTGGACAATTCGCTGAACCTCGCGTGGCTGCTGGTCGCGGGCTTCCTGGTGATGTTCATGCAGCTCGGATTCGCAATGGTGGAGACGGGGTTCACGCGCTCCAAGAACGCGGTCAATACCATGGCGATGAACCTGATCATTTACCCGATCGGCATCATCGGCTTCTGGCTCACCGGCTACGGCTTCATGATGGGCGGGGTCGCGCACTGGCCCTCGCTTGGCATGGCCGCGATTGGCCATCACGAGCTGTCGATCACGATCGGCGCGCATTCGTATGGAATCATCGGCTTCAGCAAGTTCGCGCTGCTCAGCGTCAGTCGCGATCCGGCCAGCCTGGGCATGTTTCTATTCTCGCTGGTTTTCATGGACACCGCCGCGACCATTCCGACGGGTGCGATGGCGGAGCGATGGAAGTTCAAAGCGTTCTTCATCTACGGACTGTTCATGTCGATGTTCCTGTACCCGTTGTATGGCAACTGGGTATGGGGCGGAGGATGGCTCTCGCAGCTCGGCGCGAACCTGGGCCTGGGCCACGGCCATCTGGATTTTGCCGGATCGTCGGTCGTGCACATGACGGGCGGAGTGGCCGGTCTCGCCGGCGCTTACATGGTGGGTCCGCGCATCGGAAAGTTCCGGCGCGACGGCGCCATCGGCGCGTTGCCCGGACATAACCTGCCCATGGCCGTCAGCGGAACGTTGATTCTCGCGTTCGGATGGTTCGGCTTCAACGCCGGCTCAACGCTGGCCGCATCGGATCCCCGAATCGCGATCATCGCGGTGAACACCATGCTCGCCTCTGCGGCCGGCGCGCTCGCGGCGCTGCTCTATTTGTGGAATCAGTATAACAAGCCCGACGTCGCGATCGCCTGCAACGGCCTGCTGGGCGGACTCGTCGCAATCACCGCCCCGTGCGCATTCGTAACGCCGGCGGCGGCTGTTCTGATTGGCGTGATCGCGGGACTGCTGGTCGTGTGGGCGGTGCTTGAACTGGAACGCCGCTTTCGAATCGACGATCCCGTCGGCGCGATCGCGGTGCACGGTGCGTGCGGAATATGGGGAGCGCTGGCGCTTGGTCTGTTTGCCGACGGCACCTACGGCGACGGATGGAACGGTGTCGCGGGTCCGGTGCGCGGCCTGCTCTACGGCGACGCTGGTCAATTTTTTGCCCAGTTGATTGGTGTCACGGTGAACGTGGTCGTGGTATTCGGCCTTGCGATCCTGTTCTTCAAGATCGTCGAGCGCACGGTGGGCAACCGCGTGCTGGTGGAAGTCGAATGGTCGGGGCTGGATGCGCTTGAGATGGGAAGCGACGCCTATCCACATTCGTAGTTGGCCGGGGGTTCGGCGCAAGCGGCGCATTACCTGAGCGATCGCGCTTGCACCCCAACAATCGCAGTATAGGTGAGCGGCAATCGCTGGTTTGGGCCTATATTTCGTAGGCGCGCATCATATTGGCCTGCACAAACTCATCTTTTATTGAGTCAAATCCTTATAAACACTTGACACGATTCCACTTTCTGCCTATCTTCATCGTCACTCGACGAGGATAACCTTATGAAATTCGGCGGAGATTCCCCCGAACTCGATGCCATTGATCTGCAGATTATCGGCCTGCTGCAGGAACACGGCCGCATTCCGTTCGTCAAGCTCGGAGAGCAAGTCGGGCTTTCGGCGCCGTCGGTCAACGAACGCGTCAAAAAACTCGAAGACGGCGGAGTTATCACCGGCTATCACGCCGCCGTCGATGCGACCCGCCTCGGCAAGGACGTCACCGCGTTTATCGGCGTGTCGATTTCGCATCCGAAAACAATCTCGCTGTTCAAGGAATCCGTCGCACTGCTCGACGACGTGCTCGAATGCCATCACGTCACCGGCCAGCACACGCTCCTGCTGAAAATCAAAACCGACAACACTTCGTCGCTCGAGCGGCTGATCAGTGCGATCCGCTCGATCGAAGGAGTGGCGCGGACGGAGACGATGGTGGTGCTGTCGACGCATACCGAGCGCGGTTTGATTTCGGTTCATCCCGACGGCGACTCGCACGAGCCTGGCAACGGCAGGCGCCATCGCCACGGCGCCGCGAAACCTGCGCCTGCGGAACCGAGACGGGTGTCATGATGCACAACTACCGAAGCATTCCTAAAGCACAGGGCCTCTACGATCCCGCCTATGAGCGCGACGCGTGCGGCGTTGGCTTCGTCGTCAACATCAAGGGCGAGCGCTCGCATGACATCGTGGCGAAAGCGCTGCAGGTGCTCGACAACCTGACCCATCGCGGCGCGTGCGGATGCGATCCACGCACGGGAGACGGCGCTGGAATCCTGCTGCAGATTCCACACGAGTTTTTCTCGAACGAAGCGGCCCGGCTCGGCTTCGAACTGCCCGCGCCCGGCGAATACGGCGTGGGCCAGGTCTTCCTGCCGCTCGACCCGCTCAAGCGCAAGGAATGCGAGGACGCGTTCGAGAGAATCGTCAACCAGGAAGGTCAGCGTCTGCTCGGATGGCGCGACGTGCCGGTGGTCGAATCCGCGTGCGGCGATATCGCGCGACGCGGGATGCCCGCAATCCGCCAGGTGTTCATCGCGCGCGGCCCGGACTTGCCCGACGCCGAGGCGCTCGAGCGCAAGCTGTACGTAATTCGCAAGCGCGCCGCTTCAGCAGCAGAAAAACTCGGGCTGTTCGATCCGGAGCTGTTTTATTTTTGCAGCCTCTCGGCGCTGACCGTCGTTTATAAGGGTCAGCTTATCTCCACGCAAATCCCGCAGTTCTTCCCCGATTTGCTAAATGGCGCCGTCAAGACCGCGCTCGCGATGGTCCATCAGCGCTTCTCGACCAACACGTTTCCGAGCTGGGACCGGGCGCATCCCTACCGCTTCATGTCGCACAACGGCGAGATCAACACGCTGCGCGGCAATATCAACTGGATGCACGCGCGCGAGAAGCTGTTCTCTTCGCCGCTGTTCGGCGACGAGATCAAAAAGCTGTTGCCGATCGTCGAGCCCAACGGCAGCGACTCCGCAACCTTCGACAATTGTCTCGAACTGCTGGTTCGCACCGGACGTTCGCTGCCGCACGCCATGATGATGATGATTCCGGAAGCGTGGCAGAACGACCCGCAGATGAGCGACGGCAAGCGCGCATTCTACCGCTTTCATTCATGCATGATGGAACCGTGGGACGGCCCCGCGTCGATTGCGTTCACCGACGGGATCAGAATCGGCGCGGTGCTCGATCGCAACGGCCTTCGTCCGTCGCGCTACACGGTGACCAAGGACGGATTGGTGGTGATGGCGTCGGAGACCGGCGTCCTCGACATCGCGCCGCGCAACGTCGCGCTCAAAGGACGGCTGCAGCCGGGCCGAATGTTTCTCGTCGATACCTCGCTCGGCCGAATCGTGCAGGACGAAGAAATCAAGAATTCGATGGCGGCGCGACAGCCGTATCGCGCCTGGCTCGACGCCAATCTCGTCGCACTCGAGGCGCTCCCCGAGGCCAGCGGCGCGCCAGCGGTTGACTGCTTTGAAGAGCACGAGCTGCTCAAGCTGCAGCAATCGTTTGGCTACACGATCGAGGATCTCAAAATGATCCTCGCGCCGATGGCTACCAACGGCCAGGAGCCGGTCGGCTCGATGGGCACCGACACTCCGCTCGCCGTGCTCTCGAACAGACCCCAGCTGCTTTACAACTACTTCAAGCAATTGTTCGCGCAGGTGACGAATCCGCCGATCGATCCGATTCGCGAGGAACTGGTGACCTCGACCGAAACGACAATCGGCGCCGAGGATAATCTGTTCGAAGAATCGCCGCTCCATTGCCGCCAGCTTCAACTCAAGCAGCCGCTTCTCACCAACCAGGAGCTTCAAAGGATCAAACGGCTGGCCGTCGAGGGCCTGCGCACCGTCACGCTTTCCACGCTCTACCGCGTTGATGACGGCGAAGGCGGGCTTCGCGCCGCGCTCGACGCGCTTTGCCGCGCCGCTTCGAACGCGATCGAATCCGGCTACACGATAATCGTGCTTTCGGATCGTGGCGTGAACGCGGACTACGCCGCCATTCCGGCGCTGCTCGCGACCGGCGCCGTGCATCATCATCTGATTCGCGAAGGGACGCGCACCCGGGCCGGCCTCGTCGTCGAGTCGGGAGAACCGCGCGAGGCGATGCATTTCTGCCTGCTGGTCGGCTACGGCGCGGGCGCCGTCAATCCGTACCTCGCGTACGCGACGATGGCGGGGATGATTCGCGACGGCGAGCTCCGCGACATCGACCAAGACACCGCGGTCCACAACTTCATCAAGGCCGTCTCCAAGAGCATTACCAAAGTCGCGTCCAAGATGGGGATCTCGACGACGCAGAGTTACCGCGGCGCGCAGATCTTCGAAGCGATCGGATTGGCGAAGGACGTGATCGACAAGTACTTCACCTGGACGCCGTCGCGGGTGGCAGGCGTCGGCCTCGACGCGATCGCGCGCGAGACGGCTGCGCGTCACAGCTACGCGTTCAAGGTGGCGGCGAACCTCGACGGCGATCTCGATATCGGCGGCCAGTACCAGTGGCGCCGCGCCGGCGAGTTCCACATGTACAACCCGAACACGATCGCCAGGCTGCAGCATTCCGTGCGCTCGGGAAATTACCGGCTGTTTAAGGATTACACCAGGGCGATTGACGAGCAGAGTCGCTCGCTCACCACGCTTCGCTCGCTGCTCAAGTTCAATTCTGATCGGCCGCCCGTGCCGCTCGAGGAAGTCGAGCCGGCCACCGCGATCGTCAAACGCTTCAAAACCGGCGCGATGTCATTCGGATCGATCAGCAAAGAGGCGCACGAAAACCTCGCCATCGCCATGAACCGGATAGGCGGCAAAAGCAACACCGGCGAGGGCGGCGAGGATCCGGCGCGCTTCGTGCCCGACGCCAACGGCGACAGCCGCCGCAGCGCGATCAAACAGGTGGCCTCGGCGCGCTTCGGCGTCACCAGTCATTACCTGGTCAACGCCGACGAACTCCAGATCAAGATGGCGCAGGGCGCCAAGCCCGGCGAGGGCGGCCAGCTTCCCGGTCACAAGGTTGACGATTTCATCGCGAAGATTCGCTACTCGACGCCCGGCGTGGGATTGATCTCGCCGCCCCCGCATCACGACATCTATTCGATCGAAGATCTCGCGCAGCTTATCCACGATCTCAAGAATTCCAACAATCGCGCGCGCATCGGCGTCAAGCTGGTCGCCGAGGTCGGCGTCGGCACCATCGCCGCGGGCGTTGCAAAGGCCAAAGCCGACGTCGTGCTGATTAGCGGTTACGACGGCGGCACCGGCGCGTCTCCGCTGCAATCGATCAGGCACGCGGGAGTTCCGTGGGAGCTGGGACTGGCCGAGACGCAGCAAACCCTGGTGATGAACGGCCTGCGCGGACGCATTCACGTCGAGACCGACGGCCAGCTCAAGACCGGCCGCGACGTCGCTATCGCCACCCTTCTCGGCGCCGAGGAATTCGGTTTCGCCAGCGCCGCACTGGTTGCCTCGGGATGCATCATGATGCGCGTCTGCCATCTCAACACCTGCCCGGTCGGCATCGCGACGCAGGATCCGGTGCTCCGGGCGAAGTTCTCGGGCAAGCCCGAGCACGTCGTGAACTTCATGATGTACATCGCGGACGAACTGCGCGAATACATGGCGCAGTTGGGCTTTCGCACCGTTGCCGAAATGGTTGGCCACGTCGAATGCCTGGACGCCAACGAAGCGATCGCGCATTGGAAGGCGCGCAACGTCGATCTGGCCAATATTCTTCGTCGTCCCGACGTCGGGCCGGACGAACCGCTGCATTGTGTCGAGCTGCAGGATCACGGCCTTGGCGCCGCGCTCGACAACCAGATCATCGAGCTTGCAAAAGACGCGCTCGAGCATCGCAAGCCGGTCGAAATCCATCTTCCCATCCGCAACGTGAACCGCACCGTCGGCACGATGCTGTCGGCGGAAGTGTCGCGCCGCTTCGGCGCGGAGGGGCTGCCGCCCTACACGGTTCAGATTCATCTCAAAGGTTCGGCCGGCCAGAGTTTCGGCGCGTGGCTCGCGCCGGGAATCGCGCTCCATCTCGAAGGCGACGCGAACGACTACTGTGGAAAAGGACTCTCGGGCGGATTTATCTCGGTGCGTCCGCCAGAAGAAGCGACCTTCAAGGCCGAGGACAACATCATTGTCGGCAACGTCGCGCTTTACGGCGCCACCGGCGGCGAAGCGTTCTTCCGCGGCGTAGCCGGCGAGCGATTCGCGGTGCGCAACAGCGGCGCGCACGCGGTCGTCGAGGGAGTGGGCGACCATGGATGCGAGTACATGACGCGCGGGTTGGTCGTGGTTCTAGGCAAGACCGGCCGCAACTTCTCAGCCGGCATGAGCGGCGGTGTGGCGTACGTGCTTGACGAAGACGGCTCGTTTCCGTCGCGCTGCAACACCGGGATGGTCGAGTTGGGTCCGATCGGCAATCGCGACGAACTCAAGCAGTTGCATGCCTTGATTGTGCGGCACCTGCAGTACACGCAGAGCACGGTCGCGCGGCGAGTCCTCGACAAGTGGGACGACTACGCGACGAAGTTTGTAAAAGTATTGCCGACTGAGTACCGTATGGTGCTCGAACGGCAACATCTCAACATGAATTCCGATCTCGCGCGGCTGGCGGCAGTTTAGCCGAGTGAGTAATCGACTGACTAATCAGAACTGACCTGACTGGGGAGATCACGGCTGCGATGGGCAAGATTACGGGCTTCATGGAGATCAAGCGCGAGACTCCTTCGCGGCGACCGGTCAGGGAACGCCTGAAGGATTGGCGCGAATTCGATCTCAAGATGCCCGAAGACAAACTGCGCGCGCAGGGCGCCCGCTGCATGGATTGTGGGATTCCCTTCTGCCACAAGGGTTGCCCGCTCGGGAACATCATTCCCGACTGGAACGATCTCATCTACCGGGGCCGATGGCGCGAGGCGATCGACCGGCTGCACGCGACCAACAACTTTCCGGAGTTCACCGGCAGAGTTTGCCCCGCGCCGTGCGAAGAAGCCTGCGTGCTCAGCATCAACAACGATCCTGTCACGATCAAGCTGATTGAGAAGAACATCATCGATCACGCCTGGGGAGAAAAATGGATCGTGCCTCAGCCGGCCGCGCGCAAGTCGGGAAAGCGCGTTGCGGTCGTGGGCTCGGGACCGTCGGGGCTGGCGTGCGCGCAGCAACTGATGCGCGCGGGACATTCGGTCACGCTTTACGAGCGATCGGATCGCGTGGGCGGATTGCTCACTTACGGTATTCCAGACTTCAAGCTGGAAAAGTGGATCGTCAACCGGCGCGTTGAGCAAATGAAGGCCGAAGGCCTGGAGATTGTCACCAACTGCCGCGTCGGCTTCGACATCCACGCGGACGAGATGCGGTCGAAGTACGACGCAATCGTACTTGCGATGGGCGCGACCAAGCCGCGTGACCTGCCGATCCCGGGACGGGAGCTCAAGGGAATCCATTTTGCCATGGAATTCCTGCCGCAACAGAACAAGCGTAACTTCGGCGACGCGCTCGATCCGGCGGCCGAGATCACTGCGAACGGAAAGCGGGTGGTCATTCTCGGCGGCGGCGATACGGGTTCCGATTGCCTGGGCACCTCAAATCGCCAGGGCGCGATCGTGGTGCATCAGTTCGAACTGCTCCCGATGCCGCCTGAAAAGCGTACCGCCGAAATGCCGTGGCCCGACTGGCCGATGATCATGCGCACCTCGAGCTCGCACGAAGAGGGCGTGCAGCGCGACTGGAGCGTGAACACCAGCAAGTTTTCCGGCGAAAACGGCGTGGTGAAAAAACTCCACGGCGTGCGGCTCAACTGGAAGCATGACAACGGGCGGATGGTGATGGAGCAAATTCCGGGCACCGATTTCGAGATCGAGTGCGACCTCGTGCTGCTCGCGCTCGGATTTCTCGGCCCCGAGCCCGAGGGCATAATCTCGGAGCTTGGTGTCAAGCTCGACCCGCGCAGCAACGTGCAGTGCGAGAGTTACATGTCGAGCGTGCCGGGCGTTTTCGCCGCCGGAGACGCACATCGCGGGCAATCGCTGGTGGTGTGGGCGATATGGGAGGGGCGCGAAGCGGCGCGCGCGGTCGATGCCTACCTGATGGGCGAGACCTTCCTGCCTTCGAGTCCGGAACTCTGATCGCTGCATGCGCCGCGAGCGGACTCGTGTATGCGAAGTAGAGCTTGATTTCGTGCAGGCTGCCGTTCATCGGACAGGATCAATTAGACGCCATAGCGAGAAAGTCTGCGAGGTGGACGACCTTGATTCTCGAACCGCGACGGCGAAGTTCGGCGGCGATCTGGAACTCGCATCCGGGATTCGCCAGCACGACCCAGTCCGCGCCGGTCGCAACAATATTGTCGGCTTTGCGCCGGGCCAAGTCGCGCGCCATTGCGGGCTCGGTCAGATTGTAGGATCCGGCCGAACCGCAACAGAGTTCGGACTCCGTCATCTCGACGATCGTCACGCCCGGAATCGAGGCGAGCAATTTGCGCGGCGCTTCGCGCACCCCGAGTCCGTGCACGAGGTGACAAGCGTCGTGATAAGTAATGCGGCATCGAAATTCGCGCTTCGGACTCGGCGGAGCGTCGAGCAGCAACGAACTCAGGTCCCGGACTTTCGAGGAAACCGCGCGCGCATCTTCAGCAAACTCCGGTTCGTCTTTGAGCAAATCACCGTATTCTGCGATTGCCACCGAGCATCCCGACGCGGCCGACACGATTGCATCGGCGCCGGAATTCTTCAGCGCGCGAACGTTCGCGCGGGCAAAATCGCGGGCTCGCGATCCGTTACCCGAATGCAGATCAAGTGCTCCGCAGCATGAGACTGGTTCGAGTTGGACGACGCGATAACCGGCGGCGGCGAGCAGACGCTCACTGTTCAAATTTTCCGAATTCGCAAGTACTTGCGCGACGCATCCGCGATGCACGACGACTGTCGGTGCGTCCGTGCGCGGCGCGGTGGTTGCTTCCCTGGCGAGCGGTCGCAAGTCAGGTTCAAGCGGCGGAAGAAGATCGAGCCAATTGTGAATCGTGCGCGGCAGGACGGCTCTCAGAGCGGGTCTCAGGCCGAGGCGATCGACAAGCTTCAGCGGTGCGAGCAGCACCCGGAGACGATGCGGGTACGGAAAAATCGCGCCGACGGTGCGCCGCTTGAATCGATCGACGAAGCTGCGGCGATGATTTTGCTCGACTAGCAGACGCGTGCCCTCGATCAAGCGGCCGTAATGAACGCCGGACGGGCAGGCGGTCTCGCAACCGCGGCATCCGAGGCACAAATCGAAATGGCGCGCCGCGTCGTCGTCGAGGTCGATGCGACCTTCGGCCAGCGACTTCATCAAATAGATTCGGCCGCGCGGGGAGTCCATCTCGCATCGCGTTACAACGTAGGTTGGACAAGCCTCGGCGCAGAGCCCGCAATGAACGCAGTCGAACAGCAGGTCGTAGCCGGAGACGCCGCGAACCGGATTCAATGGCATGATGGAGGCCGCGGCCATCAGATTCCTCCGACGAAGCATCCGGGGTTGAAGATCCCGGCCGGATCGAAGGCCGCCTTGAGCCGACGCATAAGCGCGAGCGCGCCGGCGTTGGGAGTGTCGAAGAATTCCAGCGAGTCACGGATGGCAGGCGCGGCGGCGATCAGTCGAAGACTGCCGCGCGCCAAGCGCGCAACTTCACGCCATCGCGCGATGGCTTTAGCGGCGGCCTCCGCGCTGTGTTCGCCGGCCAGGATTATCTGTGCGACGCCGGAGCCGGCGTGAGCGCGAAATTCGGTGTCGTTGCCGCAGGCCTCCAGCACTCGCGCGAGGGATGCGGGTGGAACCGCGATTTGAGCGGCCAGCGGAGCCGAATGGAAATCGATATCGCGCAGCAGCTCGTAACTCCTGAGAGCGCCGTCGGCGCTCAGAATTTCACCGCGCGCGCCGACCAAATCGCGAATCCGGTCAGCCTGGTCGCCAATCTCCAGTGGACTTCCAGAAAAACCGGCCAGAAGAAGAAATTGACCAACAGAATTGAAGCCAGTTACAAGGCCAGGACTGAGTATGTCGAGATTACTCAGTGGCAGTGAGTCATTGAGTATGCAGGCAGCGGCGAACGCGTCTGCTGCGCGCGCATGAGGAATGACCGCGATACAGTAGTCAGATGGGATGGGACGCACTTTGAACGTCGCCTCAGTTACTATTCCAAGTGTACCGAATGCCCCACCCATCAGTTTCATCAAATCATAGCCGGCGACGTTTTTGACCACGCGGCCGCCGCCATGAACGAGGTTGCCGCCGTGACCGACGAAGCGAACTCCGATCAGCAGGTCGCGCGAGGTGCCCTCGGAAAGGCGAAGCGGTCCGGAGTGCGCGGCGCCGATTAACGAGCCGAGAGTCGTCATCGCGGGGCTGCATGGATCGACGGGGAGCCGCTGGCGGGAATCGGCCATGGCAGCATTCAGTCTGCCGACGGTGATTCCCGACTCCGCAACAATTGTCATGTCGTCGGGTTCGTAGGCGACAATTCGCGCCAGCCGCGCCATCGAGATACCGAGCGCGACGGGCGAGCGCCGAATCCCCGCGAGCGAGCGTGCCGCGCCAATGGGCGCGAGCGCAATCCGATCCGCTTCGCACATCCGGACGATCTCGCAAATTTCCTCGACAGAGGCGGGCTCGACGATCGTATCCGCGGCGCGCGCCTCAGCATCGGTTGGCGCGCGAACGCGGCCGGCGCCGACGATTGAGTCGAGCCGGTTCGCCAGATTCGAAGATGTAGTGGCAGCCACGATATCCGTTGGACGGGCAGCCTTAGATTGGCACCTGCCGGCGCGGCGCGGCGACCTCGACGCATGCGCCTGGCTGCGGAATCACTTTGCCGGGATTCGATCGCTCCATTGGATCGAACACGTGGCGCAACTCCGTCATGACGCGAAGATCGTCGGGCGAGAACATCAGCGGCATCTCGCCGATTTTCTCGACGCCGATTCCATGCTCGCCGGTGAGGCTGCCGCCCATCTCGATGCAGGCCTTGAGGATTTCGCGTCCCGCGTCGATTGCCCGGCGGACCTGATCAGGTTCGCGCTCGTCGTAAAGAATGATCGGATGCAAATTGCCGTCGCCGGCGTGAAATACGTTGCCGATGCGCAAGTCGTAGCGACGGCTGACGTCGGCGATCACGCGCAGAATCCGCGGCAGGCAGGTTCGCGGAACGACGCCGTCCTGAGTCGCGTAGTTCGGCGCGAGGCGGCCGACCGCACCGAACGCGCGTTTGCGCGCCTTCCACAACAGCGCGCGCTCCGCTTCGTCACGCGCGAGCCTGACGCTCGACGCGCCGGCCAGGTTCGCAGTTTTCGCCACCTCATCGGCGTAGGCGGTCAGTCCAGCCTCGAGACCTTCGAGCTCGATGATCAGCACCGCGCCCGCGTCCAGCGGCAGCCCGACATTGAACGCCTCCTCGACGGCGCGAATGATGAGCTGGTCCATCATTTCGAGCGCGGCCGGCACAATTCCCGATGCGATTATCATCGAGACGGCACGCGTCGCGGTGTCGGCGTCGGGAAAGGCGGCCAGCAGCGTGCGATGATTTTCGGGCTCGCGCATCAGCTTGAGCGTTGCACGCGTTACGATTCCCGCAGTGCCCTCCGCGCCGACGACGGCGCCGACCAGATCGTAGCCGCATCGCTCTTCGGCCGGTCCGCCGAGCTCGACGACCTCGCCATCGGGCAGAACGACTTCGAGCGCGAGCACGTGGTTGGTGGTCACTCCGTATTTCAAGGTATGCGGACCGCCCGAATTCTCGGCAATGTTGCCGCCGATGGTGCATGCCACCTGCGACGATGGATCGGGCGCGTAGAAATATCCTTTCGACTTAACCGCGTTGGTGACGTGCAGGTTGACCACGCCGCTCTCGGCCTCGACGCGCCGATTGGCGAAATCGATTTCCAGAATCCGGTTCATCTTCGAAGTGCAGATCATCGCGGGCGCGTTCAACGAAAGGCATCCGCCCGAAAGGCCCGTGCCCGCACCGCGCGGAACGAAGGCAATGCCGCGGCGATGCAGCGCGGTGAGGATCGCGCTCAGTTGCGCGGTCGAGCGCGGAAGCAGCAGCACGTCGGGGGCGCTCTTCTCGATGGTCCATCCGTCGCACTCGTAAACCTTCAGCTCGGTGGCGCGCGAGACGATCCCGTCGGCCCCGAGAATTTCGCCAAGCTCATCGAGAAGTTTGCGGTCGATGGTGCTCATTGCGACAGCGCGTCCAATCCCCACAGCACTCTACCACGACCGCGAATCAGGCGCGCGAGTACCGCTTTTGCGCTCGGTCCTTCGCGGTCATAATAGCAAGGTTCGATTTCAGCCCGGAATCGCGTGGGCGCGCGACTGGTGCGCGCGGAAACCTCCGGCGATTCGTTGCAAGGAGAAACACACGTGGCGGATTCATTTCCAGAACTCAAGCCTGCGGCGCGGATTCTGCTCGGTCCGGGGCCATCCAACGTCAATCCGCGCGTGATGAAAGCGATGGTGTCGCCGGTCGTTGGCCACCTCGATCCGGATTTCGTGAAGGTGATGGAGAATATCAAGCGGCTGCTGCGCATCGTCTTGCGCACCAGCAACGAGATCACGTTTCCCGTCTCCGGCACCGGTTCCGCGGGAATGGAAGCCGTGATGGCGAATCTGATCGAAGACGGCGATGAGGTCGTGGTCGGCGTCAACGGTGTGTTCGGAACGCGGCTGGCGGAAGTCGCATCGCGACTCGGCGCAAAGGTCCACAAGGTCGAGGCGGATTGGGGAACGATCGTGGAACCGGCGCAAGTCGCGGCGGCGCTCAACGCGGCAAAAGCCCCGAAGCTGGTCGCGATAGTTCACGCCGAGACATCGACCGGGATACATCAGCCGATCGAGGAAATCGCCGAGCTGGCGCATCGACACGGCGCGATGATGGCGATCGACGCGGTGACATCGCTCGCGTGCGTGCCGGTCGAGATTGACAAATGGGGCATCGACGCCTGCTACAGCTGCACGCAAAAGGGACTCGGCGCGCCCCCCGGGCTGGCGCCGGTGACGTTCAGCGCGCGCGCGATGGAGTCGGTGCGCCAGCGCAAAACGAAGTGCCACTCATGGTACTTCGACGTTGCGTTGATCGAGCAGTACTGGGGACCCGACCGGCTCTACCATCATACGGCGCCGATCACGATGAACTATGCGCTCTACGAGGCGCTGCGGATCGTCGTCGAGGAAGGGTTGGAAGCGCGATGGCGGCGGCATCGCATCAACGCAGCCGCGTTCCAGGCCGGAGTGCGGGCGATGGGTCTGCGGCTCGCCGCGCAGGAAGGATACAGGTTGCCGCAGCTCACGACGATCGCGGTGCCGGCGGGAATCGACGAAGCGAAGGTGCGAACGGAATTATTACGGCTGTTCAATATCGAAATCGCAGCCGGACTCGGACCGCTCAAAGGCAAGATCTGGCGCGTCGGTCTGATGGGCGAAGGTTCGCGGCGCGAAAACGTGATGCTGGCGCTGAACGCACTCGAAGAAATCCTGGGCTCGATGGGATTCGAGATTGCGCGCGGCCGGGCGCTGACCGCAGCCGAGGATGCCTACAGTGCGGAGGGCACCGGCGCGGGCGAGCCGCCCGCGGAAGCATCATGAGGATGGTAGTAATGCGTCTTCGCACCCGAGCGCCAAGGCATAGTCAGTGACTACTGCGAAATAGTCACTACATTAGCTAGTCTTCCGATTCCTCTGCGCCTTCGTTGCCGTTGGATCCGTTGCCGTTGCCTTCCTCCTCGTCGCGCTCCGCCATCCCGGCCACGGCGCGGACGCGTTCGTCGCCCTCGAGTCGCACCATGTGCACGCCCTGCGCGTTGCGGCCGGTGATTCGCACTCCCTTGACGGCCAATCGAATCACCTTGCCGCCGTCGGTTATCAGCATCACCTGGTCGTCGATCCCGACCTGCCGGACGCTGATCACCTTGCCGGTCTTCTCGGTCACGTTCATCGTGATGACGCCCTTGCCGCCGCGATGGGTCAGCCGGTAGTCGGAGGCGGGCGTGCGCTTGCCGTAACCGAGTTCCGAAACCGTCAGCAGGGTCTCGTCGTCGCGCACGGTTGACATCGAAACGACTTCGTCCTCGACCAGGATGACGGTCTTGCCTTCCTTGACCGGTTGCGACTCGAGTTCCATGCCGACCACGCCGCCGGTCGCGCGGCCCATCGGGCGCGCCTCCTCTTCCTTGAAGCGAATCGCTTGTCCCTCGCGCGTCGAGAGCACGATTTGCTGATTGCCGTCGGTGATTCGCACGTCCACCAGCGTGTCGCCGTCTTCGAGATTGATCGCGATGATTCCGGTCGAGCGAATATTTTCGTATTCGTCGAGCGCGGTCTTTTTCACGCGGCCGCGGCGAGTCGAGAAGAAGACGAACTTGCCCGCAGTCTCGCGCGGCACGGGAATAAATGCGGATAGCGTTTCGTCATTGGCGAGGCTCAGCAGGTTGGCGATCGAGCGTCCCTTGGCGGCGCGCCCGCCCTCGGGCAGCTCGTAGGCCTTGAGCTCGTAAACCTTGCCCGCGCTGGTGAAGAACATCAGGCGGTCGTGCGTCGAGACGCGCTCGAGATGTTCGACGAAATCTTCTTCGGTGGTGGTCGCGCCGATCTTGCCGCGGCCGCCGCGCTTTTGCGTGCGATAGAGCGAGAGCGGGGTGCGCTTGAGGTAGCCGCCGTGCGTGACGGTGACCAGCACGTCCTCCTCGACGATCAGATCCTCGACCGAGAACTCGCCCTCCGCTTCGATGATCTGGGTGCGGCGCGGATCTGCGAATTCTTTTTTTATTTCGTCGAGCTCGCCGGCGATCAGCTTGAGCAATTCCCTCTCGTCGGCGAGAATTTTCTTGAAGCCGGCGATCAGAGCGACGGTCTCCTTGTGCTCGGTTTCGATCTTCTCGCGCTCGAGCGAAGTGAGACGGCGCAGCGTCAGATCGAGGATCGCCTGCGCCTGCAACTGCGAGAGGCCGAACTGCTTCATCAAGCCGCTGCGGGCGGTCTCGGCATCCTTGGACTTGCGGATCAGATTGATGACCGCGTCGAGATTCTTGAGCGCGGTCAGCAAGCCGTCGAGGATATGCAGCCGCGCCTCGGCTTCTTTCAGCTCGAAACGCGTGCGTCGCGTCAGCACGATCTTGCGATGCTCGAGGAACGCAACGAGCATCTGCAGAAGATTCATCTCCTTGGGGCGGCCCTCGTGGATGCCGAGCAGAATGATCCCGTAGCCCTGCTGCATCTGGGTCAGCTTGTAGAGCTGGTTGAGCACGATGCGCGGCTCGGCGTCGCGCTTGAGCTCGATGACAACGCGCATCCCGTCGCGATCCGATTCGTCGCGGATGTCGCTGATCCCTTCGATGCGCTTGTCGTTGACCAGCTCGGCCATCCGCTCGATCATGCGCGCCTTGTTCACCTGGTACGGGATTTCGCGAATGATGATTGACGATCGCGAACTGCGCTTGTCGGTCTCGATCACAGCCAGCGCGCGCATCGTAAGCGTGCCGCGGCCGGTCAGATACGCCTGGCGAATCGCCTGGCGGCCGAGCAACTGACCGCCGGTCGGAAAATCCGGGCCGGGCACGATGTCGAGAATTTCCTCGTGCGTGATCCCCGGCTTGTCGATCAGCGCCAGCAGCGCGTCGCAAACCTCGCCGAGATTATGCGGCGGGATGTTGGTCGCCATCCCGACCGCGATGCCGTCCGAGCCGTTGACGAGCAGGTTCGGAAATTGCGCCGGCAGGATCTCGGGCTCCAGGTGCGAGCCGTCGAAGTTCGGGACGAAATCGACCGTGTCCTTGTCGATATCGGCGAGCATCCGCTCGGCCAGCCGCGTCAGGCGGCACTCAGTGTATCGATACGCAGCGGGCGGATCGCCGTCGATCGATCCAAAATTGCCCTGGCCGTCGATGAGCAGGTAGCGCAGGCTGAACGGCTGCGCCATGCGGACCAGCGAATCGTAAACCGCCATGTCGCCGTGCGGATGGTAACGAGCGAGCACTTCGCCCACCACCGCCGCGCACTTGGTGTAGCGGCGGTTCGACAGCAGGCCGGTGCGGAACATCGCGTACAGGATGCGGCGATGGACGGGTTTGAGTCCGTCGCGAATTTGCGGCAGTGCGCGTCCGATATTCACCGACATGGCGTAGTCCAGGTAGGACTGCCGCATGTCGTCTTCGATATTCAGCAGCGCGGGTTCGTTGCGATGCGGTTCGTTGCCGTTGGTTTCAGCCATTTAATCCGGAGCTCCCGCGAGTTCCGAGCAATCGTCAGATGTCGAGGTTGCGGACGTTGAGCGCGTTCTCCTCGATAAACTGGCGCCGCGGCTCGACCTGATCGCCCATCAACGTGCCGAAGATTTCCTCGGCGTCCTCGCGCGACGAAATCTGCACCCGCAGCATCGCCCGCGTCTCCGGGTTCATCGTGGTCTCCCAGAGCTGTCCGGGATTCATCTCGCCCAGCCCCTTGTAGCGCTGGATGTCCACGCCCTTTTGTCCCGCGCCGAGCACCGCCTCCGCCACCGCCTTGAGCGTATCGACCGTCGATTCGCCTTCGCCAATCTTCAGTTTGAACGGCGCTTTGATGGCCTCGAGTTCCGGATCGAGCCGGCGAATCTCGCGCAGCTCTCCGCTATGCAACAGCGTCAGGTCAACCACGGTTGGCGGCGTCGCGCCGTTTTGCGAATGGCTGAACACGGCGCGCCAATGCGCTTCGCCGTCGGGCTCGAGCTTGTAAACCAGGTTGTCGTTCTTCGAGTCTTTGGCAATCGCCTCGGCCATCTGCTTCGCCGCTTTCTCGGATTCAAAACTCTCATCATCGATCGTCTTGCCGGCCGCCAGCTTGGCGAGCGACGCGATGATCGAGCGCTCTTTCGAGCGCCGCTCCAGCGCCTCGAACATCTTTTCGAAGAACAGCGCCTTGCGCACGATTATCTTCAACGCCGCGCCCTTGAACTCGCGCGCGTCCTTGCCCTTGCCGGCTTCGAACGTCACCGCCTCGGCGCCGAGATCGGTCAGATAATCTTCCAGCGCCGTTTCATCCTTGAGATAGCGTTCGGTCTTGCCTTTTTTCGCGCGGAACAGCGGCGGCTGCGCGACGTAGAGATAGCCATTCTCGATAATCTCGATGAACTGGCGGAAAAAAAACGTCAGCAGCAGCGTGCGGATGTGCGAGCCGTCCACGTCCGCGTCGGTCATGATCACGATCGTGTGATAGCGCAGCTTGCTCAGGTCCTTGTCGACGCCGATTCCCATCCCGAGCGCCGTAATCAGGATGCGCAACTCCTGCGACGACAGCATCTTGTCGATGCGCGCGCGCTCGACGTTCAATATTTTGCCGCGCAGCGGCAGGATCGCCTGCGTTTTGCGATCGCGGCCCTCTTTGGCGGTCCCGCCCGCCGACGCGCCCTCGACCAGGTACAACTCGCTGCGCGCCGGGTCGCGCTCCTGACAGTCCGCGAGCTTGCCGGGCAGCGAGCCCGAATCGAGCGCACCCTTGCGCCGCACCAACTCCTTGGCTTTGCGCGCGGCCTCGCGCGCGGTGGCGGCTTCGACCGCGCGCGCTACAATCTTCTTCGCCACCGGCGGTGTCTTCTCCAGGAACTCGCCGAGCTTCTCGTTCACCAGCCCCGAAACGATTCCTTCGACCTCGGAGTTGCCGAGCTTGGTCTTGGTCTGGCCCTCGAACTGCGGCTCGGCGATTTTGATGCTGACGATCGCGGCGAGACCCTCGCGCGTGTCGTCGCCCTCCAGCCGCATATCCTTATTCTTGAACAGATTGTTCTTGGTCGCGTAATAGTTGATCGTTCGCGTCAGCGCCGACTTGAGTCCCGACAGATGGGTCCCGCCCTCGGCGGTGTGAATGTTGTTGGCGTAGGTGAAAATGACCTCGTGGATCGCGTCGGTCCATTGCAGCGCGACTTCGACATCGACGCCCTCGCGCACGCCCTTGAAGAAAATCACCTCGTGAAGCGCTTCGTTGCTCTTGCTCAGCGTCGCGACGTACTCGGCAATTCCGCCCTCGTAGTGAAACTCTTCGGCCTTGTTGATTCGCTCGTCGCGAAGCCTGATCCGCAGTCCCGCGTTGAGGTACGCCATCTCGCGCAGATAACGCGCGATGATTTCATACTTGAACTTTATTTCGGGAAATATCTTCGAGTCGGGCGAGAAGGTGGTCTTGGTGCCCTTGCTGTTGGTCGAGCCGCGCTCCTCGACCTTCGTTTTAGGAAGCCCGCGCTCGTAGCGCTGAAAATAAATTTTGCCGGTCTTGTGAACTTCAACTTCGAACTCGTCGCTGAGCGCGTTGACCACCGACGCGCCCACGCCATGCAGTCCGCCGGAAACCTTGTAGGCGCTCTTTTCGAACTTGCCGCCGGCGTGAAGCACCGTGTGCACGACTTCGAGCGCCGAGCGCTTTTCCGTCGGATGCATATCGACCGGAATCCCGCGGCCGTTGTCCTCAACTGAAATCCGATCGTCGCTGAGAATTACGACGTTGATCTCGTTGCAGAAACCGGCCAGCGCCTCGTCAACCGAGTTGTCCACGATCTCGGTGACGAGATGATGCAATCCCCGCTCGGCCGTGTCGCCGATGTACATCCCGGGGCGTTTGCGAACTGCTTCGAGTCCTTCGAGTACCTTGATGGACTCGGCGCCATAGCCGTCGGACGATTGTTTATTTGGCATAGAAAAAGACGAGCGATGAACTACCTTTCCGCATCCCCACCACTTGTCAAAATAGTATTCGTCTATGAGACAAAAGTAAAGGAACAACCGAGTGTTTGATCGATTAATCAAACAGTATTTGAGTTACGCGCCAGTGGATAGGAAAGCAGCCAATCAGTGGGCGCTTTTCAGCTTATCGACGCGACGCAATAAAGGCGTTTTTGGAAAAGCGCGCTGTGTCTTGAACAGAACACGATTTTGCGAAAATGATATGCACACGGAACAACTCCCTGAAGCAGCGAAAAAGTGAAAAAGGGAAAAGGGAAATCGGCCGCGTTCAATCGACCTGGCGCAGCTCCGACAGCATCTCCTGCGGGCCGATGTAGCCGACTTTGCGCTGCGCCACTTTGCCTGCGGAATCGATCAGCATCGTCGTCGGCACGCCCTGGATTTCGAACTTGCTGGTCAGCGCGTCGGTGGCCTTGTCCTGTGCGGTCAGATTAGCCTTCATCCGCACGAAGCGCCTGGCCTCGCTGACCACGGATGGATCGACAAAGGTCGAATGCTCCATCTCGCGGCATGGGATGCACCAGTCGGCGCTGAAATCGATCAGCACGGGCTTGCGCGCCTGAGCCGCCGAGGCGAGCCGCTCGGGGTTGAACGGCTCGAAGCGAAGCTGCTCCGGCACCCGGCGCGGATAGAGCATGATCGCGAGCGCTCCCACCGCAGCTATCCCGAGCGCAGACCTCAGCACCAGGAACGGTCGCCAGCTTCTCCCCTCGCGCGAAATGAAGCCGAGGTAAATCCCCACACCGGCCGCGTAATACGGCAGAATTCGAGTCATCAGGTTGTTCGGTACGACCGGATCGAGAAAGTAGAGCGCGAGCCCGGCCAGGACGAACCCGAAAAGCTCCTCGACCCACTTAAGCCACTGGCCCGAACGCGGCAGGCGGCGGATGTGCCCGGCCGCCATCGCCAGCCCGATATATGGAACGCCAAGTCCCAGCGCCAGCGTGAAGAACAGCGCGAAACCGAATAGTGCGCTCCCGCTTCTCTCCACCATCAGCAGCAAACCCAGCACGATCGGGCCGATGCATGGCGCCGCCACCACGCCCATCCCCAGGCCCATCAGCAGCGCGCCCGCGTATCCGGGGCGGGCCGTGCCCGCGCGCTGCAGCATCCAATTCGGCGGCTGCAAGACGAACAAACCGAAGCTCGACGCCGCCAGCGTCAGCAGCATCATGGACAGCGCGACGAGCACGAACGGATTGCGCATCGCAGCGCCGAACAATCCGCCCGACATGGCGACGGCGACGCCTACCGCCGAGAACATCAGCGCGATTCCGAGCACGAAAACCGTCGCCAGAAACATCACGCGGCGATGGCCTCCGCCCTGGCTGCCGAAATACGCGATCGTCACGCCGATTAGCGGATAGACGCACGGCGTCAGATTCAACGCGAGGCCGCCAAGAAATACCGCGAGGAAGCCGAGAAACCATCCATGATGGGCGAAGATGGCCGCGACCGCGGCGCCGGAATCATCGCCGCCGCCGATACCGCCGCTCTTCGCGCCTGCCGTGCCTACCCCCTCCAGCGCTCCCGCCGCCGCGCCGGGAGCCGCCAGCGCGACCGTCGTGCTGACCGACGCCGGCCGCAGGCATTCGTTGTTGTTGCAGCCCTGGTAGTCGATGGTAACCGTGAGCACGTCGCCGGGCTTGGGCGCGAAGTTGGAAGCCGCCTTGAGCGGCGCCTCAAACTTGATATCGCCCCCGAACACCGAGATCTTGTCGGCCCCCGCGATTTCGAGCGCCATTGTTTTCGCAGGCGGATACTTGATTGCGCCCGGCGTCACGCTGGCCGGGCCGCTTACCTCGAGCCTGGTCGGAATATAATCCTCGCTGAGCGGCTTGTCGGAATTGATATGCCATCCCGCGATCACCTGCGCGGCAACCTTGAGCGTGCTGGCGCCGCCGGCCCGCAGCGGAGGATCGATCGTGGCCGAGATGATTTTTACGAGTTCATTCGCCTTGGGATTAGCATGCGCCGCCGGCGCGAAAACCAGCCAGGCGAGCGCAAAGGCGACCGATACGATCGAGGCCCGCCAGAATGGGCGAGTCTTTGTGCCGTGGGTGAACAATCGGGATTCGCGCGAGATCATTTGTCAGTAGTTAGAACGTCATCGGCGCAGCTCTGGTTTCATTCGCGCGGTCTGCCGCTACTTGGCGGCGGTGCTTTGCTTGCCGTTGGTTGAAAGCGGAACCGAACCGACGACCTCCAATCCGTAGCCCGGCAGATTGGCAAGCCGCGGCGTCGCGTCGGACATGATAATCATCTTGCGCACACCCACGTCGCGGAGAATCTGCGCGCCGATTCCGTAATCGCGGAAATCAGCCTCGGGCGCGTTGACCCGCGTAGTTGCACGGCGCGCCGGGCGCCCGCCCTCAAAATCCGACGCCAGTGCGTTGGACTCGCGCTTGAGGTACAACAGCACGCCTTCGCCGGCCGCCGAAATTCGTTCCATCGCGGAGCGCAGCAGGTTGCGGGTGTTGCGAACGGAGTAGCCGAACACGTCGCCCGGCAGATACTCGCGATGCGCCCGAACCAGGATCGGCTTGGCCGGATCGACCTTGCCCATCACCAGCACCAGGTGCTCCGTGTGATCGATCAGGTTGCGATAGACCATCGCGCGGAACTCGCCAAACGCGGTCGGCAGCTTCGCTTCCGCGATCCGCTGGACCATGGTCTCGTTGCGCAGCCGGTACTCGATGATGTCCGCGACCGTGACAATCTTGAGCCCGTGCACTTTGGCGAACTCGACCAGGTCGTCGCGCCGCGCCATCGTGCCGTCTTCCTTCAGAATCTCGCAGATGACGCCCGCCGGCTTGAGGCCCGCCAGCCGCGCGAGGTCAACCGCGCCCTCGGTCTGCCCCGTGCGCACCAGCACGCCGCCGTCGCGCGCGCGCAGCGGATAGACGTAGCCGGGTGTGATGAACTCGGCGCCGCTGGCGTCCTCGCGCACCGCCTGCAAAATCGTGGTCGAGCGATCCTGCGCCGAGATTCCCGACCCCGACGCTCGCCGCGCGGTGATCGCCGTCGTGAATGCCGTCCCGAGCGGCGCCTGGTTGTCGCCAACCATCATGCTGAGCCCGAGTCTGTCTATTCGCTCGGCCGACATGGGCAGGCAGATGAGCCCGCGCCCGAACCTGGCCATGAAGTTGATCGCCTCGGGGGTGACTTTTTCGGCGGCCATGCACAAATCGCCCTCGTTCTCCCGCTGTTCGTCATCCATCAGGATGATCATGTGGCCGCGGCGGGTTTCATCGAGCGCTTCCTCGATCGAAATGAACGGCGCGGGGGCTTTCTTGCGGGGACTTATCTCACCAAACATTTGTGCGGCTCTCGATAAACTCTTACTTAACTATATACCGCCAGCCAAGCATCCTCGAAGCCTGCGCGGTGCTATCTTGGGCGCCATGGCGGCGGAAATTACTACGGCGGTCCTGTTGGCGGCGGGGCGCGGCAAACGCCTGGGCGCTCTGACCGCCGAGACTCCCAAAACGATGCTCGATATCGCGGGCTCGCCGCTGATTTCGCATATTACCGACGCGCTCGCGGCGGCCGGACTGACGCACTTCATCGTCGTGGTGGGCTATTTGTCCGAGCAAATTGAAGGATGGGCGAAAACCTGGCAGCGCGAAAATCCGGAAATCAAAATCACCACCGTCAGGCAGGCGGAATTGAACGGGACCGGCGGCGCGATGCTTGCGGCGAAGGCGCATCTTGCGGGCGTGGCGCGCTTTGTCTTCGGATGGGGCGATATTCTGATGGACCGCGCGAACTACCCGCGCTTCATCCATCACGCGCGGATCGAGGAGTACGATTTGATGCTCGCGGTGAATCGCGTCAAGGATCCGTTTCGCGGCGCCGCCGTCTATGTGACCCCGCACATGATAGTCGAGCGCCTCGACGAAAAACCGGCGCCCGGGACCGCCACGACCCAATGGAACAACGCGGGACTATTCGCCAGCAGCCAGATAATTTTCGACTACCTCGCGCGGCTTCAACCGTCGGTGCGCGGAGAGCTCGAAATCCCCGGTGCAATCGCGCAAATGATCGCCGACGGCCGGGTGGTGCGCGCGGTTGATATGCGCGGATTCTGGAGCGACGTCGGCACGGCCGAAGATCTCGAGACGGCGCGCGCCTGGTTCAAGCCAAAAAGGAAGCGGCGATGAGTCTGCCCGACGGATGGGACGCCGGGGAGTTGGCGCGCGCTGCCCGCCTCGGCGGTCGAGTCCGCGCCGGCGCCGACGCGCGAATCTTCGCGGCCCGCGCGCCCGGTCGCGTCAATCTAATCGGCGAGCACACGGACTACAGCGGCCTGCCCGTGCTGCCGGTTGCGATCGATCGATCCACAATCGTCGTCGCCGCCGCCATCACGGCCGCCGAAATCGAACTGGCGAACGCCGACCCCGGCTGGTCCTCGCGCCGTTTTGAAATCGAACAGCAGATTCCACCGTACGCAACCGGCGATTGGGCGAACTACGTGAAGGCGGCGATCCAGGGAGTGGTCGATCATTTTGCGCGGCGCGGACGTTTTTCTATGCCCTCAACTTCAGTTGACAACCTGCGGGGCGCATCGATGGTCGTCGATGGCCGCGTGCCGCTGGCCGCGGGGCTGTCGTCGTCCGCCGCGCTCACGGTTTCGACCGCGATGGCATTCATGGCGGTCAACAAACTCGAACTCGACCCGATCGAAACCGCGACGATGGTGGCGCGCAGCGAATGGTACGTCGGGACGCGGGCGGGCGGAATGGACCAGGCGGCGTCGATTCTCGGCCGTCGCGATCATGCGCTGTTTATCGAGTTCGACCCGATCCGCGTGCGCGCAGTGAAGATGCCGGCGAACGCCGCGCTGGTCGTGGCGGATAGCCGGGAAATAGCGGACAAGTCGGGGATGGTGCGCGCGCAATACAACCGGCGGGTCGTCGAATGCGCGCTGGCGGCGCGAATTTTAGGGCACGCGCTCGAGCTCGACGGCGTGACGATCCTTGGCGACGTGGTTCGCGCATTACCCGGATGGAGCGCGGCGGAACTCGTCGAGAAACTCGCGGCAGCCGCGCCCGCGCGGCTCGGCGCAGATCTGAAAGAGGCGGCGAACATCCTGGGCGTCTCACCGTCGGCGCTTGAAGCAGAGTTGCTCGGCCGCGGATCGACTCGAATCGCGCTGGATTCAAGCCGCCCGCTGGAAATTCTGAAACGTGCGCGGCATGTCCTGAGCGAGACCGAGCGGGTGATTCGCGCGGCGGAGGTACTCGAGGCGGGGCGCCTCGATGAAATGGGAAAGCTGATGAACGCGTCGCATCAGAGTCTCGCCGATGACTTCGAATGCAGCACGGGGCGGCTCGACGCCGTGGTGGAATGCGCGCGGCGCGGGGGCGCGTTCGGCGCGCGGCTGACGGGCGCGGGTTTCGGCGGTTCGATTGTTGCGATGTGCGACGTGGCGAGCGCGGACGCGGTGATCGAATCGATCGATCGCGGATATTACGCGAAGCTGGATCCCGGCGCGTCGAGTGAAGAAAGCGAAAATTGGCGGGCCGTGTTGCACGCGGGCGGGGGCGCGAGCGTGATCGATTTACGCACGGTGTGAGAGCTCCGGCTAGCGCTTGAGGCGCAGCATGCGCGCGGAGTGCGGCGGGAGATCGATAGTACTGAGTACTTCAATTTTCTCGCTGCCCGCGAGATCTAACGCGTCAATCTCGGCGGCGCCCAACTTCAGTTCGGATGTATCCACTGGTGCGGGCGAGTCGCCGCGATTCAAGAGCATCGCGATCGCGCCGGCGCCGCCGGCGGTTTCAGCGATCAGGCCGCGGACGTCGCCCGCGGCCATCAGGTCGAGCGCGAGTACCGGTTCGCGCGCCGCGTTGGAATCGATCTCAGTGCTGATTTGCGCGGCTGCGCGAAACAATTTTCCCGCTTCGGCGTCGAGGATGCCCATGTCATCGGAGATGAGGAGCATCCCGCCGCTGGCGACGATGGTCGCGGCCAGCGCTGCGCGCTCGTCGGCGCTGAGGAGGGTTTCGCGCGCCCGCAGCATCAAACAGTCGGGGTCGTTCAGCCATAGACGCCGATGCATGAAGCTGCGCGCGATGATCGCGTCGAGCGCATAGACGGTGGACGGGTCGACCGCTCCAGAAGCGGTTGAGCCCCAAAACGGGGAAACGTCGGGGCCGATGCGCATCCCGTCCACGACGCCGACCGCCTGGCCAATCGGGCAGCCGCATCCGAGGATGAACGCGTCGTCGCCGGCGCCGGCGCGAATCGCCTCGAGGCCGTGGCGCAAGGTTTCGCCGCGCGTGAGATTTGGATCGTGACGCCGGCCGGGCGCCGCGGCCGCGTAAAGAAAATCGAGTTTCAAATACGAGTAGCCCAGCTCGCGGGTGAGCTTCGCGAACAGACGGCGGAGGTGCTCGAGAAACGCCGGGTTGCTCGGGTCGAGCGCGTAGGCGAACGCGTCGTTGCTCTTCGTCCAGTTCGCGTTGTAGCCGGCGCGAACCGGTTCGCCGGTTTCCGCGTGCATGATAAACCAGTCGGGATGATCGAGCATCAAGCGCGAGTCGCGGGCGGCAAGAAACGGCGCTGTCCACAGCCCGGCTTTGAAGCCGGCGGCGCGAATTTCGCCGGCGATTTTTTTCAGCCCGCCCGGAAATTTGGCGTTGGTGGTATCCCAGTCGCCGAGCGCGGACTGAAAGCCGTCGTCGAGTTGGATCACGTCGAGCGGAAACTCGGAGCGCATCGCTTCGAGCGATTTGATATTGGCGCGCAGCGCGTCCTCGGTGATCGCGTCAAAGTAGTGGTACCAGGAGCACCATCCGCGCTGAAACGGCGCGCTGACCCGCGCGTTCATCCATCGTCCGGCCAGGCCGGCCCATCGCGCGGCCAGCCGCGCGGCGGACTCATCGGCGGCGGCGATGAACAGCGGGTCGAGTTCGCGATGCGCGGCCGGCGCGAGAGTTACATCGTCGAGGATCGCGCGTGCGATTATTTTTTCAGGGCTCGACACGGTGAGGGTCGAAAGCGAAGTGGCGGCTCCGATGAATCCGGCCAGGACGCGCGCCGCGGCGCTGCGGCTTTCGACAATCGTGAAAAGCTCAGAAGTATCCGCCTCGGGGAATTCAGGCGGGCGAGCCGGTTCGCTCTGGTGCATGAGCCGAATGAGGAAAAGGGCGGTGTCGCGCGGATGGTTTTCTTGCGACGCGCCTACATCGCAGCCGCCCGAGGCGCTCCACGATTGGTATCCATGCTTGAAGAATCGGGCCGGGGCGGACGGCGCGAAGCCGGTCGAGACTTCGAAGATCGCAGACGTGAGTCGAACCGGATCGACGCCGCGATTGGCGACGGTTGCGCGAACGACGGCGCCGCCGAGTGCGGGTTCGAGACGGGCGGAGATTGCGAGGCCGTCGGCGACGACGCTCGATTCGCGCGCACCGAAGGGCGCGGGAAGATCGAGCGCGCGCGCGTGGCCGGCGGCGTCGAGGAAGCGGAGTTCGATTCGCGACAGGAGTGCGTTCGTCACAAAGACCTACAGCCAGCCGAGCGAGCCAAAGACAATTGCGAGCAAGAGGGAAACGGAGGCCAATCCACCCACGATGCTCCATCGCTTCGTTTCAGTTTCAGCGTCATGCGCCCACGCAGCGACCGCGAAAAACCAGGCGTATCCGAAGATGACGATCAAGATCAGTCCCGCGCCAAGATTCCAAAAGGGCCAGTACCAGTTCAGGTAGCCCCATCGATTCAGCACGACTTCCAGGATCACCGATACGACCGATTGTCCGACGATCAACATCCATCGGCGGTTCAAGCCGAATATTTTCGCGCGCGGATTTGCCGGCAGCAGCTTCGCAAACGCCATCCCGTAGATCAAAAACAACAGCGTGGTTTCGGCGTTGAGCCCGACCAGGATCTGATATGAGGTGTGCCCGGTCTCGACCCATAACGGCGCGCGTCCGGTCCAAAACAAAATCGCCGAATTAACCAGTTCGTTAATCCAGTCGGCAAACCAAAGCGCCAGCCCCGCCGCGATCACGTTCCATCGCTGCGCCATGATCTCGCCCGAATAGATGAACAAGGTCAGGATTAGCAGGTACACGATTGTCCAGTCGAAATTGGCGGGACTTCGTAGCACGGCGAGCGCCGCGCGTGCCGGTTCGCTCATATTCTCGGACCTCCTGCCTGGAATGTACTTCAGGCCGTATCAAATTGGCAGTTCACTTGGAAAACGGAAATCCGGGCTTAATTGTAATGTGAAACTCACCCTGGGTTTCAGCAGCGATGACCCCTGCACCCAATGTTGAGAGCAGGGGGCCGTCCCCTGCAGCTTGATAAGGATAAAAGACGCGGGCGGAGTTTTTCCTGAGTATTCGAAGGGCCCTGTTAGAACCAGCAAGGGCGAGATAATCTCAGCCATCAGGTGGGAGAGAGAAGTCATCGACACGCCGCCGGAGATAGAGGCCGCCGAGGCTGACGAGGCGGGTGGAGACGTACCCGCGCAGGATAGCTGGGGCGGCCGACTGACCGCGTTTCGCGCGCTGCGGCATCGCAATTTCAGACTGTTTTTCGTCGGACAGCTGATCTCGCTGATCGGCACCTGGATGCAAACGGTCGCGCAAGCGTGGCTGGTGCTCAAGCTCACCAATTCATCGCTGATGCTGGGCGTGGTGGCGTTTGCGAGTTACATGCCAGTTGTGCTGGTCGCATTGTTCGCCGGCGTGGTGGTCGATCACGTCGATCGGCGACGCCTTATAATCGGCGCGCAGACGCTGCTGATGCTGAGCGCGTTCGTGCTCGGAGGACTGACGTGGGGCGGCGCGGTGAAGGTCGAATACGTGATCGCGCTGGCCGCTCTCAACGGGCTGGTGAGCTCGTTCGACATGCCGGGGCGGCAGGCGTTCGTGGTCGAGATGGTGGGGCGCGAAGACCTGCCCAATGCGATCGCGATGAACTCGATGATCTTCAACGGCGCGCGAATGATCGGGCCGGCGATCGCGGGTCTGTCGATCGCAGTGATTGGAGTTACGGGCTGCTTCATGCTCAACGGCGTCAGCTATCTCGCGGTCATCTGGAGCCTGTTCGAGATGCAACTGCCGCGCCACGAGCGCCGCGAATTCGGCGCCACGATGATGCGACAGGTGCGGCTGGGCCTTGCCTACGTCTGGCGGCATCGCCCGACCCTGTGGCTGCTGGTGCTGGTCGCTATCAACATGGGAATCGGGATGCAGTACTCGGTGCTGATCCCGGTGTTCGCGCGCGATTTGCTGCACGTCGGGGCGCATGGCTACGGCTTTCTGATGGCGGCGCAGGGGTTGGGCGCGGTGGCAAGCGCGATCGTGATGAATTCGCGCTCGACGGCTCCCAGAGCGCTGCGTCAGAACCTGGTGTTCGGCATATTTTGCATGGCGATAGCGGTCGCGGGGTTCGGCGTGTCGAGGTGGATGGCGATTTCGCTGCTTGCGCAATTGTTCATCGGCGTGGGCCTGATGAATCACATGGTGACGACCAACACTCTCCTGCAGATGTTCGTCGCGGACGAACTGCGCGGCCGCGTGATGAGTATCTATACCTTATCATTCATCGGCAGCGCGCCGCTGGGCAGCCTGGCGGTCGGCTATATCGGGGAGCATTTTAGTCCGCGCACCGCGGTGCTGTTCTGCGCGTCGTTCTCGCTGCTGTGCGGATTTATTTTGTTGACGAAACTCAAGTTGATTGCGCAGGCGCAGGCGGAGGTCGAGCAGAAAGATGAGAGAGAGAACTGAGGGACTTTATTTTATACGAAACCCACCGTGGGTTTCGCCCTTCCTTGAGCAGGGGGCCAGCCGCTGCACCTGAGTCCGGAGAAGATGCGGGCTTCGCGGTGAAGCTGGAAACTGGCTAGGATTGTAAAAGTTCGGGCGCCAGGCGGGTTGAACGCAATGAAATTTGGAACATTTTTGTATCAGACATCGCCCAACAGTATCGCGGCGGTCGCGCGCAAAGCCGAGCAGAGCGGTTTCGAATCGCTTTGGATCCCGGAGCATATTATTCTGCCCGTAACCTACCGCTCGCCGTATCCGTATTCATCCAGTGGCAGGATGGGTGCGCCGCCGGAGACGCCGCTGCACGATCCGATGCTGGCGCTGGCGTTCGTCGCCGGGATCACCACGAAAATTCGCCTGGCGACGGGAGTATTCGTGATCCCGATTCGCAACGCGTTTGCGACTGCCAAGGCGGTCGCCAGCCTGGACGTGCTTTCGGGCGGGCGATTTATTTTCGGCGTCGGGATCGGTTGGCTCGAGGAGGAGTTCGACGCGGTCGGCATGGAGTTCAAGGATCGCGCGTTTCGCACGCGCGAATACGTGGCGCTGATGAAGGAACTGTGGAGCAAGGAGTCGCCGGAGTATCACGGCAAGACGATTTCGATTGAAGGCTTCAAGTTCATGCCCAAACCCGCACAGCGACCGCATCCACCGATCGTGTTCGGCGGCAGCACCGAGCCGTCGCTCAAGCGGGCGGCGAAACTCGGCGACGGATGGTATGGAATCGCGGACGGTATCGACGAGATTGCGGCGACGATCAAGCGACTGCGCGAGCATGAACGCGCGGCGGGGCGGACGGCGCCGCTGGAACTAACGGTGAGCAGGTTGCGCGAACAATTGAAGCCCGGAGACATCGAGCGATTCGCCGCGATGGGCGTGTCGCGGATAATCATTGGGCCGGCCGCGACGACGCGGGAGCAAATCGCGTCGATGGAAAAGTTCGGCGCCGAGGTAATCGCCAGGCAGTGATCGCGAGCGGACAGTATCGGCGTGCAGGCGTTGCGCAGCCTGTTGGCGTGTCGCAATTGGCGCGGATATCATCGAAACTTGCGCCGGAGGAGCGCTTACCAAGATGAAAAGGTGCCCGCGCTGCGAAAAAACCTTCCCCGACTCGGAAACGTTTTGCGAAGCTGACGGTACCGCGCTGGTCCAGGCGGGTCCCGCCTTTGCCGAAGGGGCGGCCGCCACCGGCGCGGGCGACGCCGGCGAGCAAATCGAGTGCCCGGTATGCGGCGGCAAGGCGCAGCCGGGGGAACTGATCTGCAACTTCTGCGGCGCGCGGCTCGGGGTGGAATCGGCGGCAGCGTCGTACATACAGCAGCCGTCGTCGGCGCCGCCGCGGGGCGGGACGACGGTGCGGCGCGATCCGTCGCCGTCGATGCGCATCACGGGCGGGATGCCGGACGGCGGCGGCGAAGACGAAGGCCGCGGGCGGTTCAGCGTCGTTTGGTACTTGATCGCGGCGATAGTCGCGCTGGGGGGCGGCGCGTGGCTCGCGCTTCATCTCAGCACTAAACCCGCGGAGCAGCCGGTGGCGAATGCGTCGCCGGCGGCGATCGCGTCGGTGACAGCGGCGGCGCCGAGTGGGCCGTTGGTAGCATTGTCGAAGGCGATCGGGGTGCAGGTGACGGGGGAATCGGCGGCGGCGCCCGAGCGCAATCAGGAAACAGCGCAAAAAGTTTTCGAAGATCACAAGGACGGATTGCTGGAAAGCTATTCGCATGCGCTCGCCGGTGACAGCACGCTGCAGGATGCGATGGCGGTGCGGATTAGGGTGTTGCCCAACGGCAGCGTGGACGAGGCGTCGGTGCGGACCTCGACCAATGCGAATCCGGCGTTAGACGCGGAAATAGTGAAGGACGTTTCGGCGTGGAATTTCGCGCCGTTCAGCGGCGGCCAGGTCGAGATCGATTATCCGATAATTTTCACCAACGATCCCACGACGAAGGACGCGCTCGAATCGCAACTCAGCTCGAAGGTGGCCGCACTGAGCCCCACCGAGGCGCCGGAATTCGCCAGCGCGCCGCCGGCGCCGTCGCCGGCCGCGTCGCAAGCGGCGAGCGCTCCATCGCCGGCGTCAGTCGAGACGCCGGCGCCGATGGTGGCCGAGCCGGCGCCGTCACTGGCGCCCCCGCCGCGCAAGCATCACGTGGCGAGCCGCGCGCCCAGGCCGCCGCCGCTGACCTTGCAGCAGCGCGTCAAGCAGGTGCTGGGGTCGAATCCCAGGACGCGGCGCGTGGACTGTTACACCAGTGGCAGCGCGGTGACGATTTTTGGCAAGGTGTTCGACGCCGACGCCAAGCTGTATACGGAAAAAATCGTGCGCCAGGTGCCGGGGGTCGGCAACGTGATCGATTCGCTGACGACGGACACGGCCGATTGGGCAGCGCGCCAGACTGCGATCGCGTCGCAGCTTTTTGCCGCGGGGTTGAACAGCGTGACGGTGAAAGTGATCGGCCACGACGCGTATCTTGGCGGCACAGTCAAGAGCGACGCGCAAAAGAAGCAAGCAGTGACGATCGCCGAGAACGCGTCGCCAGGGGTGCACGTGCAGACGAATCTGATCACGGTTGTGCCCGGAAACATGTTCGGATTCTGACCCGCGGTCGCTGATGATGTTGCCGAGTATGATTAATCCTGTGGGGCGTGGTACTATTGACAGGGTCAGAGGCGAACGCTTATATGGCGGAAAGAGCGCAGTATAGGACGCTCCCACCAGGAGGAATCTATTTCCATGGCTGATGCAGCACCGACGACACCGAAGGAAATCTTTGCGGCGATGCCCGGTCGCTTCAACAAAGACGCGGCGAAGGGATTGAATGCGACGTACCAGTTCGACCTCTCGGGCGATAACGGCGGCAAGTGGCACGTAATTATCAACGACGGAACCTGCACGGTCAAAGACGGACCGGCCGCTTCGCCAAGCATCACGATTTCGATGACGGCGCAGGACTACGTTGACATGACCAGCGGCAAGCTCAACGGGCAGGTCGCATTCATGAGCGGCAAACTGCGAATCGCGGGCGACATGGGGCTCGCGCTGCGCATGCAGAGTCTGTTTGCCTAAACCGTGAATCTAAGATACCAATGAATTGCGCGCCGGCCGGAGCCAAAACAGGCCCGGCCGGCGGAAAATCCGCCTGCAAAGCATCCCGCACAAAATCATCCCGAGCCGAAACGCGCCGATAAAACTCAGATTCGGTACGCAGTCGAGACACAATCTTATCCACTGATTAACGACCCCAGGCTGCCGCGAGCGCGAGCGCCGATTACTGTCAGTACATCAATTTTGGAAACTAGAATTCTGTTTCTTAAACGCTCCCAAGCAAGGAGGACAAATCCACGTCACAAGAAGAGAGAACGCAAATGAGTTCCGCGGAGTTTGAGGGCGACCTCAACAAGGAAAGCGGAGAATCGACCGAGAACGGCCAGGACAACGATTCGCTGGCCTCAAAACTGTCGAAGGAGCTCAGCAACTGGCGGCGCAAGCGCACGTCGTCGCAGCCACGGCATTCTGACGGACCGAGTCAGAACTTTCAGTCAGAGCCGGCCCGCACGATCAAGGTTCGCGGTCACGAGACTTTGGTCGTTCGCAAACCGAAGCTCGCCGGCAAGGCCCCCACGAATACGAATCACACACCAAATAATCAGTAGTCAGTTTTTCACTTTTTCACCTGTTCGCGGATGTGTGGTGGGGCGCGCGCCGGAGTCAGGAGCGGAAGATTTCGACAGGCATCTCTCGCGACGCTTGGCGGGCCGGATAGACGGTCGCGAGCAGGCAGAGCAGCATCGAGGCAAGCGCGACGGCGGCGAAGTTCCACGGATCTACGGCGATCGGCAGCGTCGAGATGCCGTAAATTTCGCGCGGGATGTGAATGAACTGGTAACGCGCAAGCGCGAAGCATCCGGCGGCGCCGAGGATCAATCCGGCCGCGGTTCCAGCCCCACCGACGATCAGTCCCTTCATCACGAAGATCAGGCGCACGTCGCGCCGCGTCGCACCCATCGCGATCAGCACGGCGATGTCCTTGCGCTTCTCCATCACGACCATGATCAGCGTCGCGACCAGGTTGAACGCGGCGACGCCGATGAGCATCACGAGCACGAGTGCATAGACGCGCTTGAGCAGTTCGAAGCCGGCGGCGGCAGATTCGTTAAACTCGATCCAGTTGCGCACCTGGTATGGACTCGCGAACAGTTTGCGCACCGCATCGGTGACCGCGTCGGTCTGGTCGAGATTGGTCAGATGGATATCGATGCCGTCCACTCGTCCGGTGCGTCCGAAGAAATCCTGGGCGTGCGCGAGATCCATGAAGACCATGTTGGTATCGACGAAGTTCATTCCCGAGTCGAAGATCGCGCCGATCGCGAATTGGCCGCTCTTGGTTGAGAGCGATCCATCGGGCGAAATAATCGGCGCAACCATCCGAACCGCGTCGCCGGGTTTGGCCTTGAGTTTTTTCGCAAGGCTGACTCCGATGGCGAGGCCGCCTGCGGTAACCGCGGGGCCGGCGGCGCTTGCGGGGATCGCGTAGCTTCGCGAGAGATCGTCGAGACCGCCGACGGTCATGTAGCGGCCCCATTGCGCGCGCACGACGGGATTTTTCGGCTCGACTCCGCGCACGATGACGCCGCCGATTCCGCGTCCCGAACTCAGCATCGCCTGGCCCACGATGTACGCGTCGGAGCCGTTGACGCCGGGCACGCCGGCGACTTTCTTCTCGATCTCGGCGTAGTTGTCGATCGATCCTTGCGAATTGAGTATCTGGACCTGCGGGCTGAGGCTGAGCACGCGTTCTTTGAGGCTCTGCTCGAAGCCGCCCATCACCGAGAGCGTCACGGTGAGCGCGGCGACGCCGATCATCACGCCGACCGCGGTAAAGATGGTCGTGATCGAGATGAAGGCGTCTTTGCGGCGGGCGCGCAGATAGCGGAGCGCAATTTTGAGTTCGTATCGCACGAGAGATCGCGGGAGGAACTCAGAATATCACGTATTCTTTTTTCAGCTGCTCGATCTCATCGGCGCTGAGCGAGAGCATCTCGCGAAAGACCTCGTCGTTGTCCTGGCCGAGAATCGGCGCGGCCGAGCGAAGCGTGCCGGGCGTGCGGCTCATGCGATGTTCGAGGCCCTCATACGGCGACGGCCCCATCTCCTTGTGCTCGAGCCAATGCCAGAAGCCGAACGCTTCGAGGTTGTCGTCCTGGTGGATATCGACGCAGTTCTCCACCGGGTAGGCGGCAACTCCGGCGGCCTGCAACTTCGCGGTGAGATCGTGAGCGTTGTGGACGGGCGTGAGCGAGCCGACGAACTCATCGATTGCGGCGGCGTTCTCGATGCGCGCGGACGCGGTCGCAAAGCGCCGGTCGGTGGAATCGGCGGCGAGCGCGGTGAGCATCGCACGCCATTGATCGTCGCCCGCGACGGCGATCGCGATCCATCGCTCGTTACCGTCCTCGTCGGCGCATCGGTAGGCGCCGTGCGGAGCGTAACGCGCGGACGCGTTGCCGCGCGGGCCAAGCACTCGTCCGGTTGCGAAGTAATCGATCAACGCAGGCGCGAGATTCTGCATCGCGGCCTCGTACTGCGACATGTCGATGTACTGGCCCTGACCGGTGCGGCGCCGATAGTCGAGCGCGGCGAGAAGCGTGATCGCGGAAAAGCGCGGCGCGATGAAATCCGTATAGGCGCCGTACGGCGGCGTGCATGAGCCGGGGCCGTAACCGGAGATGTAGTAGAAGCCCGACAGCGCGGACATCAGCTGGCCGAAGCCGGGATAGAGCGCGTTGGGGCCGGTCTGTCCCTGCATGCAGGTCGAGAGCATGATCAGGTCGGGGCGCAACTCACGCAGATTTTCGTAATCGAGTCCCCAGTTGCGCATCGCCTTGGGCGTGAAACTCTCGACGACGATGTCGGCCCACGGCACCATGCGCTTGGCGAGTTCGCGCGCTTTGGGCTTGCTCAAGTCCAGCGTGATTCCCTTTTTCGAGGTATTGAAGCTGGCGAAAAACTGACTGCGGTTGATCCCGGGCATCGCGTCTTTCCACGGCGGACCGATTCGCAGCACGTCGGGGCGCGCAGCCGACTCGACGCGAATCACGTCGGCGCCGTTGTCGGCGAAATATTTGGTCGTGATCGGGCCGACGCCGACCCAGGCGAAGTCGAGGACATGAACTCCTTCCAATGCGAAACGGCTCATCTCGAATTTCTCCTGGCTAAATCGAGCCGGCGGCTCGCAACTTGTTCAAGCGCTCGGGCGCAAGCCCGAGCAGCCCACGGTAAATCTCGTCGCTGTGCTCGCCGATTCGCGGCGCGCGAGCGGTCGATCCGATCGGGGTCGCGGTCAGTTTCGCGAATGGTCCGGGAAATGTGAGCGTGCGGCCGATCGTGTCGTGCGGCACCGCAGTCCAGAAGTCGCGCGCTTTGAGCTGCTCGTCGGCTGCGATGTCGGCTACCGTCGCGACCGGCGCCAGGAAGATGCGGCGCTTGAGCGCCTGCGCGTAGATTTCGCGCTTGGTCATCGTGAGCATGAAGCGCTGGATCGTGGTTTCGAGTTCTTCGGTCTCCCTGTGGTCCTGCTCGGTCATCTCCATGAAGACGCCGGGCACCCACGAAATCCAATCCTTGGTCCGCATCCAGTCGGCGCCCAATCCGTTCTCCCGCATCCACTCGATCAGCGCCTTGGTCGAATTGCCGAACGTCATGCCGCCGGCGATCAGGGTCGAGATGTGCCCGTCCTTGCACTCGTACACCATCTTGCGCCGTGCGTCGGCCGAGCCGAAGAAAACTCCGGTGCGCGACAGATGGCTGCCGTGCAGGAACGGCATCGCCTGCTCGTTCATCAGCGTCCACACGATGCAGGCCTGCATGTTGACGACGATTCGCTGGCCGAGCCCGTCGATTTGGCGCGGGTAGTGCGCGAGCATCATGGCGACGGCCGCCTCGCCGCCCGCGTGCAACCCGGCTTGCGGCAGACTCATCTGGAGCGGAGGCTTTCCCTCCTCGCCCATCAGGTACATCTGGCCGCCGGCCGCCCACGAGATGATGTCGGCCCAGGCGTAGTCCTTGCCGGGACCGCTGTCGCCGAACGGCGTGATCGAGGCGTAGATGAGGCGCGGATTTTTCCTGGCGAGCGCGTCGTAGCCAAGACCGATTGAATCGAGATGGCCGAGCGGGTGCGACTCGACGAGGAAGTCGGATTGCGCCGCGAGACCGGCGACGATTGCGCGCCCGTCGTCAGTGGCGAGGTTGGCGGTCACGGATTTTTTTCCCGCGTGATAGGCGATCGAATAGAGGCAGTGGTCGGCGTCGGCGATATCTTCGAGATAGGGCGGGATGCGCCGCGTCGAGCATCCCTCGGGCGGTTCGACCTTGATAACTTCGGCGCCGAGATCGGCGAACATCTTGCCGCACAACGCGCCCTTCTCGTCGGTCAAATCGAGCAGCCGCAATCCTCTGAGCAACTCTGATGGCATCGATGAATTAAACCTCGCGAAAGCGCCGGGCGCGGCCGCAAAATCCCGTTTCGTGGCTCCGCCCGCGCGTCAGTCTCGGAAGTTTATATCCTACGGCGCCAAAGATGTAACCCCGCTACCGCAAGAAGACAGGAACTGCCGGCTATTCCTGCTGGCGGGCGTGGCGCGCGGCCCCGATCGCGGTCGCGAAATCGGCATGCTCGGGAATCACGAAGCGCCGGCCGAACGGAAACGTGAGGCGCCTCATCTCCTGCATGAATCGGAACAGGCGCGACAACTTGCCGGTCAGCACGATATTCTCCTGCCCGCAGGCGCGCGCGCTGGCCATCGCCAGCACCCCGATCGATTCGACGATCATGTTCATGATCGCCAGCGCCTTGTCCTCGGGCGTCGCGTCGGCGCTTATCTTGCCGAAGTTGGCGGCGGTGGTGGACGGCGGCAGGTCGCCGATCGCGCCGCCGGCGATGTCGCGAACGCTGAGATCGATACGCCGCAGATCGCCCTTGCGCGCGAGTTCTTCGAGCCGCTCGATCGTCGAGACGCCGAGCATGTGCTTGGCGAGTCCGAGCAGCGTGCCGCCGCCGATGCCGGTGCCGCTGAAGTGCGCGATTTTGCCGGGCGTGACCGATACGATTGCGGTGCCGGTGCCAAGCGAGACCACCAGCGCGCTTTCCTTTCCGGCCAGCGAAGTGCCGCCGATTCCGATTGCGGTGAACTCGTTGACCTTGACCACCGGCCTGCCGAGCAGGGATTCCGCGAGCACCCGCGAGCCCGCGCCGGTGGCGGCGACGCATTCGATGTCTTCGAGTTTGATGCCGAAGTCGGTGACCAGTTTTCCGAGCGCGCCGGCCGCCGCGGCGACCGGGTCGTTGGCCTCGATCGTTACGACGTGCAGGCCGCTATTTTCGAGGATGACGGCGTCGGTGGTCGAACCGCCGATATCGATGCCAACGATCATAGGTGATGCCGGCTCCTGTCCGGCCCGTCTTGAAGCTAGAACAGCCACAGCCACCCGCGCAACGAGGCGGCGACCGGGGCAGGAGCCGCCTTAGCCGGACCCGGTTACTGTGCTAGGTTTCAAAAATGGCACGGCGCAAGGCCGATTCGTCGGATAGTCTGTTTCCATCGCGCACGCCGCTCAGCCAGCCGCTGGCGGATCGGATGCGTCCGCGCACGCTCGACGAAGTTGTCGGCCAGGAGCATCTGCTGGGTCCGGGCAAGTTCCTGAGCCAGATGGTGGCGGCGCACGTGCTCCATTCGATGATCCTGTGGGGCCCGCCGGGCACGGGCAAGACGACGCTTGCGCTGGTGCTCGCGGAACACTCGGGTGCGGTGTTCCGCAAGCTTGCCGCAGTAACGTCGGGCGTCGCCGATCTGCGCGAGGCGGTGGAAGCGGCGCGCCACGATCTCGACGCGGGCAAGCGCACCGTGGTCTTCATCGACGAGATCCATCGATGGAACCGCGGGCAGCAGGATGCGTTCCTGCCGCATGTCGAGAGCGGGCTGATCACGCTGATCGGCGCGACCACGGAAAATCCTTCGTTCGAGGTCATCTCGGCGCTGCTCTCGCGGATGCGGCTGCTCGTGCTGCATCCGCTCTCGGAGGAAAACCTCGCGGCATTGGTGCATCGCGCGCTCGCCGACAAGGAGCGCGGGTTCGGCGGGACCGGGCTCAAGCTGGGAGTCGGCGCGATCGACGAGATGGTTCGATACGCGGCCGGTGACGCGCGGCGAGCGCTCGGCACGCTGGAGATTGCGGCGGAGTTCGCGCAAAACGCGGGCGCGACGCTGATCACGCCCGAACACATTCGCGAGTCGGCGCAGCAGAAGGCGCTGCTCTATGATCGCGCGGGCGAGGAGCACTACAACGTCATCTCGGCCTTCATCAAGAGCATGCGTGGCAGCGATCCCGACGCCGCGATTTACTGGATGATGCGGATGGTCGAGGCAGGCGAGGATGCGCTGTTCATCGCGCGGCGGATGGTGGTGTTTGCGTCAGAAGACGTCGGCAACGCCGATCCGCGCGCATTGCAAATTGCGGTCGCGGTCAAGGAGGCGGTAGATTTTGTCGGGATGCCGGAAGGGGTGATTCCGCTCGCGCAGGGCGTGACGTACCTGGCCAGTGCGCCCAAGTCCAATGCGTCGTATCGCGCGATGCGCCAGGCGGGCGAAGATGCGAAAACGCTTGGCGCGTTGCCGGTGCCGCTTCATTTGCGCAACGCACCGACGCCGATGATGAAAGGACTCGGTTACGGCAAGGACTACCGCTATCCGCACGATTTCGAAGGCGCGCTGGTCGCACAGAACTATTTGCCGGACGAACTGGGCGAAAAGATATATTACGAACCGTCCGAGCGCGGATACGAAATCAGGATCCGCGAGTTTCTTGCCCGCGCGCGCGAGGCACGCAACCACACATCGCGGCGCAAGCCGGCCGGGAAAGACTGACAGAAAAAAAGCAAACCGCGAGAGCCGGACCGTGTCCGTTCCCGCGGTTCACAAAAGTCAGGCCAAGAGATTATTTCGTGCCGAGGACCGAGTCCTTCAACGCTTTGGCAGCGGTGAAGCGAAGCCTGGTGCGCGCCGGAATCTTGATCTCCTGACCGGTGGCCGGGTTGCGGCCCATGCGCGCCTTGGTCTTGCGCTTGCGGAAGATCCCGAGGCCGGCCAGCCGCAGCGATCCTTCCTTCTTGAGCTCGCGGACGACCAGCGCGTTGAGTTCCTCGAGCACGGTCTTCCCCTGCTTCTTGGTGAGTCCGAGCTTTTCAGCCATGTAGGCTGCTACCTGCGATTGCGTCATCATCCTCCTCCTTGCATCCCGGGTTGCCGGCTTTCAGTGAGGGTGAACCAGTAGCGCGTGAATTTCAAGTGCGGACGGGAGGAAAATCGCGATTATTTCTAGGGATCGTGATGGTTTTTGCACAGGCCGGTCGCGTGCGCGTTGAGCCGCAAGGGTTTTACGCCGACGGATCGCGCAACCCGCACGATCGCGCTGTCAGTAGCGGACTTCAACGAGGTAAAGGCCGCCGGGCGGCGCGTTGGCCGGGGCCGCTTGACGATTTCGTGCGGCGAGAATCGTGGCGATTTTATCCACCGTGAGCTTGCCGCGTCCCACGTCGACCATCGCCGCGACCATCGCGCGCACCATGTGGCGCAGGAAACTGGTTGCCTCGACGCGGTAGAGAAAAACCTCGGCGTCGCGCGTCCATCGGCTTGCAATCACGCGGCGGACCGTGGTCCTTACTTCGCTGCCGAGCGAGCGGAACGCGGCGAAATCGTGCTCGCCGACAAAGATGCGCGCGGCGGAATTCATCGGCGCAAGATCGAGACGGTCGCGCACCAGCCAGCTGTAGCGATACTCGAAGGCGGACGCGAGCTTGCGATTCAACACGCGATATTCGTACACGCGCGAGCGCGCGGCGCGCCGCGGGTCGAAGTCATCGGGCGCGGGCGAGAGGTCGAGCACCACGATGTCGGCGGGCAGCATCGCGTTGAGCGCGCGCTGCAATTCGGCGGGGTCGAACGGACGTGGAAGTGAAATCGAAGCGACCTGCCCGCGCGCATGCACGCCGGCGTCGGTGCGGCCCGAACCGTACACGCGCACCGGGGTTAAGAAGATCCGCTCGAGCGCGGCTTCGATCCTTCCCTGTATGGAATCGTGGCGCGGCTGAAGCTGCCATCCGGAATAGTTGCCGCCGTCGTACTCGAGCGTGAGCTTTAGGACCATCGCGCGGCGGCCGGGTCAGGCCAGCGCCGGCGAACTGAGCGCCAGCGTCTCGGCGATCCAGAGCGCTCCCAGAGCCGCTAGGCGCGTATTATCGAACACGCACCACAGTGACAGCGAGTCGGGGCGCGGCTCGACGCTGACGACGATCGCCTCCTGGCCCACCGCGTCGATCACACCGAGCGGCTCGCCTTCTTCGGCGATCAGAATGCCGGGGGCGGCGCGCAGCAGTTCGACCGCGTCTTCGCCGTTGCCTCTGCCATCGCGGGGCCGCGAAATATCGACGGTCAACGCGGAACCGTGAAGGACGGGAATTGCGGCGACCTGCACGGAAAGCACGGGCGAGCCGTCGAGCAGCGCCGCGACCTGCCTGGCGATTGCAGTCGCGACGGAGCGCTCATGCTCGCGCATGAAGGCGTTGAAGCCGCGCTGGACTTCGTCATCGTCGAGCTCCAGGCGCGCGCTCAGAAGATCCGTGGTCTGATCGACCGCGGCGGTCAGCACGTCCCTGCCACCGGCGCTCGCGCCGAGCATCGCGGTGGCGGCGGCGAATCCGCCGTGGGCGCCAAGGGCCTTCAAACAGGTGGCAAGAACGTGGGCGACGGGATGAGGAGTTGCGAAAACCAGCGCGTTGCGCAATTGCGCGATCGCCTCGCGCGAAGTGAGTCCGGGCGCGACCATCGGCACATCCGAGGGCGGGCGATTCGCCGCGCTGAGATCGATCAGAATCGGTCCCGGCCGTGCGGCCACAATTTCGGCGGCGCGCGGAGCGGGGACTGCGAGAAAAGCGATATCGAAATCCCGAAGACCGGCGGGACTCTCGAGCGCATCGACCAGGCGCTCCTCACCGGCGGCGTCGACGGTCTGCGTGGCGCCCGCTTCGGTGGCGAAGAGTTTCAGTTCGCTGAGCTGGAATCCGCGCGCGGCGATCAGTTCGATGAGCTGGTTGCCGACCGCGCCGGTGGCGCCGACAACCGCCACTCTCGGCTCGCGGGAAATACTCATTCGCCTTCGCTTTCGGTGCTCTCGAGCTTTTCACGCACCAGACGGCCCATCGCCTTGCATCCCACGGTCTGCGTTCCGGCGCCGCCGTGAAGGTCGCGAGTGCGATAGCCGTCGCGCACGACAGATTCGACGGCCTGCGAAATCAGCTCGGCCTCGGAGCGCATCCCTAGCGAATGTTCGAGCAGGAGAGCCGCCGACAGGATTGCGGCGAGCGGATTGGCCTCGTCGCGGCCGGCGATGTCCGGTGCGCTGCCGTGAATCGGTTCGTAGAGACCGACGCGGAAACCGGCGCTGTTGAGCTCCTCGCCGAGCGACGCCGACGGCAACAAGCCCATCGAGCCGGCAATTACCGAGGCCTCGTCGGTCAGGATGTCGCCGAACAGGTTCTCGGTGACGACCACGTCAAAGTCCCTGGGACGGCGTATCAGATGCATCGCCATCGAATCGACCAATTGATTCTCGAACGCGACGTCCTTGAATTGCGCACTCAACTCGGCCGCGATCTCGCGCCACAAGCGAGAGGTCGCGAGCACGTTGGCCTTGTCAACCGAGGTCAGTTTTTTGCGGCGCTCGCGAGCCAGCTCGAAGCCAAACTTGAGCACGCGGGTAATCTCGGCTTCGGTGTAAAAGCAGGTATCGACCGCCTCGCGGCCGTCCTTCGCCATGCGCTTTTCGCTCGGCTTTCCGTAATAGATGCCGCCGGTCAGCTCGCGAATGAGGACCATGTCGACGCCGCCGATCACGTCGGCCTTGAGCGGCGACGCGGCCGCCAGCTCTTTGACGGTTTTGACGGGACGGACGTTGGCGAACAGACCCAGAGCCTTTCTCAATCCAAGCAGCGCCTGCTCGGGACGCTTCTCTGCATTGGGCTTGTCCCATTTCGGTCCGCCGACGGCGCCGAGCAGGATCGCATCGCTGTCCTGCGCGAGCTTGAGCACTTCATCGGGCAGCGGAGTGCCGGCGGTGTCGAGCGCGTGACCGCCAATCAGGCCCTCCTTGAACTCGAGATTGACGGCGGACCGGCGCGCGATGATCTTGAGAACCTGCGTGGCTTCGCCGACGACCTCGGGGCCGATGCCGTCACCTTTGAGAACTAGAATTTTATAGGCCATGCGAAAGCGCTGAACGCCTGGACGTGAATGATCGGGAGGAGCGTCAGACCGTCTCGACCCGTCAGTGGATAGCCTCGAAAATTAGGAGCGCAGATTGGCGCGAGGGCGCTGTAGCAAACCCCGCCTCAATGGCGGGCGCCGCCAAAAGCCGCACGTCGCACAGGGTGAAGAGCGAATTCAAGTTCAAACTCAAGCCCCCAAAGCACTAGCCCAAGTGGAAGTTGCGGGCAAGCCCCACGACGGCTCAGGGGACGTCGGTGGTGGGCTTGAGCGGAGCATGCTTGCGCGCCTTCAGCCGGTTGAGCGCGTTTACCAGCGCCAGCGCACTGGCCATCACGATGTCGCTGTGCGCGCCCTGGCCGGCGACGGTCACCCCGTTGTCGCGAATCATGCAGCTCACTTCGCCGAGCGCGTCGGTGCCGCCGGTAATCGCTTTGACCGCGTAGCGTTCCAGGGCCGGATTGATTGCGGCGATTTTGTAGATCGCCTTGTAGCACGCGTCGACCATCCCGTCGCCTTCGCTCTCGGCCGAGCACTCTTTTCCGTCCACGCGCATCGTGAGTTGCGCGTGCGGCGTACTCTTGCTGGACGAACCGACTTTCAAATCGACCAGCTCGAAGTGATCGATTGTCCGGCGCGCCTCCTCGGTTACGAGCGCGAGGATGTCGTCGTCGTACACAATTTTCTTTTTGTCGCAGAGCGCTTTGAACTCGGCGAACGCCTTGTTCACGTCCACCTCGCCGGTATCGACGCCAAGTTCCTTGAGCCGGTTGGTAAATGCGTGGCGCCCGGAATGCTTGCCCAGCACCAGCTTGTTCGACGGGATGCCGACATCCTCGGGCTTCATGATTTCGTAGGTGAGCTTGTACTTCAGCACGCCGTCCTGATGGATTCCGGCTTCGTGCGCGAACGCATTGGCGCCGACGATCGGCTTGTTGGCCGGCACGGACTGGCCGATGACCTGGGCCAGGAGGCGCGAGGCCGGATAGATCTGCCGGGTGTTGACGCGCGAATCCACGCCAATCAGGTCGCGGCGCGTCTTCATCGCCATCACGACTTCTTCCATCGAGCAGTTGCCCGCGCGCTCGCCGATTCCGTTGATCGTACATTCGACCTGACGGGCGCCGTTGTGAACCGCCGCCAGCGAATTCGCGACCGCCAGGCCGAGATCGTTATGACAGTGCGCACTCCAGATGACTTTGTCGGCGCCGGGAACTTTTTCGCGCATGTAGGCAAACATCCGGCCGAATTCATCCGGGATCGCGTGGCCGGTGGTGTCGGGCAGGTTGATCACGGTGGCGCCGGCGCGAATCACCTCGCTGCAAACGTCAACCATATAGTCCCAGTCGGAACGCGAAGCGTCCTCGCACGAGAACTCGATGTAGTCGAGATGCTTTTTTGCGCGGGTGACGGCCCAGGTGGCGGCGTCGAGCACGTCCTCGCGGTTCATGTTGAGTTTGTATTTGAGGTGTATTTCCGAGGTCGCGATGAAGATGTGAATTCCCGGATGCGCGGCCTTGTCAACTGCGCGCAGCGCCGAATCGACATCCTCTTCGCGGGTGCGCGAGAGGCTGAGCACGACCGGTCCGGTCACCGCCTGAGCGACCCGATTCACAGACTCGAAATCGCCGGGCGAAGAAGCGGCGAAACCGGCCTCAATGATGTCAACGTTGAGGCGTTCGAGCTGGCGCGCGAGCGCGATCTTCTCCTCGACGTTCATCGTGCATCCGGGCGACTGCTCGCCGTCGCGCAGCGTCGTGTCGAAGATTCGGACGTAGTCGGCGTCCTTCGAGGCCGTGTTCGCGTGTGCCATCGTCATTCCTCCCGCATCGTCGCCGCGGGATCAGCGTGCCCATCGTCCACCGGGAGCACTGAAAAGAAAAAGAAAACGCCCCGGGCGGCTTCGATCGGCCCACTGCCCGGGGCGTGTGTCTCAGTTTATTCAGGCTGTTAGACCTGTCCGGACGCGCGTCTGGCGTGGGCCCCGGTAAGGGCCAGGCTCAGCAGCAGCTCCGGTAGCAGGTTGCAATACATCGTGTAGGGATTCTAAGCGGGGGGCCAGACGCCAGTCAAGGCGGTCGTCGATGGCGCAAAGGACCGGGTTGTGCCGGCCAAGCGCTCTATTGTTGCCCGCGTGGATGCTCGCGGAGACCGCTGACGCCTGGGGCGGCGCCGCCTTGAGCCGCAGCGCCGTTAGCCTCTTGAGGCTTGGCGGGCGGGACCGGGCGCAGCACCGAAACTTTGGCGCTCAGCCGTTCGCCGCGCAGCATCAGCGCAGGACCCGACAGCACGTATGCAGTCGAGAGCAAAAAGGCGGTGAGCTGCGGCATCGCGAACAGCATCGCGGCGAACACCATCATCGTGATGACCAGTTCGATCTGCGCGCGTTTTTCAAGCTTGACCGCCTTGAAGCTGGGGTAGGGCACGCGCGAGATCATCAGCCCGCCGAGCGCAAGCGTGATCGGCACCATGAAGGTACACAGCGTGCGCGGCGCATCGATTTCGAAGTAGCTGTAGGCGAGCGCGAGCCCGGAAATCATCACGGCTGCGCCGGGCACGGGCAGGCCGACGAAACGGCTCTTGTCCGCGGTCGCGGTCTGTACGTTGAAGCGCGCCAGGCGCAACGCCGAGCACAGCACGAACAGTCCGCTGACGCCGATTCCGAGCGAACCGATCGGTTTCAGCGCCCACGAATAGACCAGCATCGCGGGTGCGACGCCGAAGGCGACTACGTCGGAGAGACTGTCATACTCGACGCCGAACTGGCTCGAGGTGCGCGACGCGCGAGCGATGCGCCCGTCGAGTCCGTCGCACACGAACGCGATCACGATCATCACGGCGGCCACCTCGAAGTGTCCGCTCACCGCGGAGACTATCGAGTAGAAGCCCGACAGCAGGCCGATCGAGGTGATCGTCGCGGGCAGCAGGAACACGCCGCGGCGCAGCGGGCCTTCCGTTTTGAGGCCCGGCTCGCGGCCCTGACCTGAATAGAGCTCCATCCGCGCGCGCTCTTCGCGCGAGCGGCGGGAATTGCGGCTCATTGCTCGATTGCTCCGATAATGGATTCTCCGGCGCGCACGCGTTGTCCCAACGACACCGTGACCCGGTACTCAGACGGAAAAAAATGATCGACGCGGCTTCCGAACATGATAAGCCCTATCCGCTGACCCGGCTGTATTCTATCACGCGCGCGGAGCCGGCAAACTATTCGCCGGGCGAGATATCCGGCCACCTGCAGCATCCCGAACATGCGGCCCGACGCGTCCGTCATCGCGATCAGATTGCGCTCATTGTGCTCGCTGGCGTCATCGCGAAACGCGGCGCGGAACTCGCCCGCGGTGTGCTCGACCCTGGTTACCTCGCCGCCCACCGGCGCGCGGTTCACGTGGACGTTGAGCGGCGACATGAACACCGACACCCGATGGCAGAGCCGGCCGGTCGAGCCCGGAAAGGAGACGTCGGAAATATCTGTGATTTTGCCGTCGGCGCCTGAGATCACGACGTTTTCGGTGCGCGTCGGATAGCGATCGGGATCGCGAAAGAAAAGCGCAATCGGGATTGCGACCAGTAGCAGGATCGCACCCGGCGACTTGAGGCCCAGCGCAATGAGTATGATCCCAACTACCGCCAATCCGAGCGACAGCGCCGCGCCTTCGGCCGCTATTCCGATCGCGCCTGCGATGCGCGCGAGAACGGCGCCCGGCGCCGGGCGCCCGCTGTCGGTTTCGCCCGCCACGGCGGTTCAGTTCTTCGACTTATCGACCAGCCGATCGCTCGCGAGCCACGGCATGAACGCGCGCAGCTTGCGTCCGACCTCTTCGATCGGATGCGCCGCGGCTTCCTTGCGCAGCTCGCGGAAACGCGGCAGCCCCGCTTTGTAGTCGGCGATCCATTCGTTGGCGAACTTGCCGGACTGGATGTCGGCCAGGATCTGTTTCATTGCCGCGCGCGACGCAGCGCCCACCACCTTATTGCCGCGCGTCATGTCGCCGTACTCGGCGGTGTTGCTGATCGAGTAGCGCATGTTCGAGATTCCGCCCTCGTAGATCAGGTCCACGATCAGCTTCACTTCATGCAGGCACTCGAAGTACGCCATCTCGGGCGCGTAGCCGGCCTCGACCAGCGTCTCGTAACCGGCGCGGATGAGTTCGGTAAGTCCGCCACAGAGGACGGACTGCTCGCCGAACAGGTCGGTTTCGGTTTCTTCCTTGAACGAGGTTTCGATAATCGCCGCGCGGCCGCCGCCGATCGCGCTGCCGTACGCGAGCCCGACCTTGGTAGTGTCGCCCGACGGATCCTGTTGCACGGCGAGCAGGCACGGCACGCCGCGGCCCTTGGTGTATTCGGAGCGCACCAGATGACCGGGTCCCTTGGGCGCGATCATGAAGACATTGACGTCGGCGGGCGGCTTGATGAATTTGAAATGGATGTTGAAGCCGTGGCCGAAGGCCAGGTACTTGCCCTTGGTGAGATGGGGGGCAATCTCCGCCGCATAAATCTCCGAGCCCATCTCGTCGGGCACCAGCATCATGATCACGTCGGCGCGCTTGGCGGCGTCGGCGGTGTCGAACACCGGCAGGCCCTGCTTTTTGGCTTTTTCGCGCGACGGCGAGCTGGCGCCCAGCCCGACGCATACGTCCATCCCGCTGTCGCGCAGGTTGAGCGCGTGGGCATGTCCCTGGCTTCCAAAGCCAATGACCGCGATTTTCTTGCCTTTGAGCGCGGACAGGTCCGCGTCGCGGTCGTAATAAACCTTCATTTGAATGCTCTCCCGAATTTTCTCGCTGTCAGATTATTCAGCTTCGCGTGCTCGGCGACTCTGATGATTATCGTGGCTCAGCTGGACCGAGCGCGCCATCGCGACTTTGCCCGAACGGACGACTTCCTTGATTCCGAGCGGGCGCACGATCGCGATGAAGGCTTTGATCTTTTCGGAGTCGCCCGTCAACTCGACGGTGATTGCGCGCGGGCCGATATCGATTACATGGGCGCGAAACGCGGCTACGATCGAGTCGAGCTCGGAGCGCGTGCGCTCGTCCACCGCGACCTTGACGATCACCATCTCGCGCTCGAGCGTCTCGACGTCCTTGAAGTCGGCTACCTTGATGACGGAGACGAGCTTGTTGAGCTGCTTGTTGATCTGCTCGACGATCTGATCGTCGCCAAAGGTCACCAGCACGATCCTCGACACCGTCGGATCGAGCGGATCCTCGTTGACGGTCAGTGACTCGATGTTAAAGCCGCGGCCCGAAAACAGCCCGGCCACGCGTGCGAGCACGCCGAATTCGTTTTCAACCAGAACCGATATTGTATGACTTGTCATGGGGTGGAGTGCGCGCGCTCATGGCCCGGGCCGGTGGCGTCAGCGAGCCTCTTGTTGATAGCGGCCGAGAATCGCCATCATGCGGTCTTTCGAGGCGAGCTTAAGCTTCTGGATCCGCTTTTCTTCGATTTCCTCTTCGTTGGTCAGGTAAAGCTTATTTCTGAAAACTTCGAGCTTTTGTTTCAGCTCTTGATGCTGCGTGTAGAGGCCTCTCAGTTCCTCGTCGTGGTTCAGATGCTGCCGAATGAGTTCTTCCTCTCGATGCTCCATACGCCCTCCGTGCCTATGTCCGCCGGATTTTTCTTAGTGGGCTTGAACGTGGCCTCCGGCGTTCTGATATATAGCGGCTCCAGCGAAGCCGCGCGATCCGTTTCACCACGGGCAAACCGCGCCCCGCCAATCGCCGCGACGCAAACTCCGCGCAAATCGAGCGTCCCTGTTTCGCAAAGCGCCACCCTATGGCCGCGCGATTCCACAAGGGCCGCCGCTTCCTTCGCTCTTTGGTCACCGACGAGCATGACGTCCTCGGTGATGCGCGATGCCAGGCGTTCCAGCGCGATTACCAGTTCCTCTGACAATTTCTCTAGCCCATCGGCCACGACCCGGTAAAGGGCCGCGTAAACTTCGCCTTTTCGAGCGTCCACAACCACGCAGACCAACCCGCCTGGATCGGTATTGTTGCGCTCCAGCGCGGCTAACGCCATCGCGTCGAAACTGGGCACGCCGACCAGTGCACATCGCGACGCCATCGCGATTCCCTTGGCGTAGCTCAACCCGATGCGAAGTCCCGTGAACGATCCGGGCCCGGTCCCGACCGCGATTGCGCCGAGGGCGCCAATCGCCAGTCCCGCCGCGCTCAGAAGTTCGTCGACGGCGCCCGGCAATGCGGCGCCATGCGAGGTCACGGACCGTGCCACGGACGCGGCGACTGTCCCGTGAGCAATCAGGGCGAGGCTTGCGATTGGAGTGGAGGTGTCGAGTCCCAGGACCGGCCGCGTCGCGGCCGTCTGTTCGAGCAGCCGATTAACCCTGCACAATACGCGAGATATCATTGAAAATTACAAACGCCATCAATGCCACGAGCAAGAACAGTCCCACCTGGAGCATCGCCTCCCGGTAGCGAAGTTCGAGCGGCTTGCCGCGCGCGCCCTCGAAGATGAAGAACAGCAGATGCCCTCCGTCGAGCAGCGGCACCGGCAGCAGATTTATGATGCCGAGCTCGAGGCTCAGCATCACGGTAAACATTGCGAGGTTCGCGAATCCCTCACGCGCCTCCTTGCCGGCCATCTGCGCGATCATGATCGGTCCGCCGAGCGCCTCGCGCACGGGCGTACTGCCGCTGAAGATACTGGCGATTCCGACCACCATCTGGTAGGTCATCTCGACCGAGGTTTCGCCCGCTTCTTTCACCGCGCCGAACGGACCGTACTGCTTGGTTATCTCGTCGCCGCGCGGCTGCACTCCGATTACCCAGGTGGTCGCGTTGGTGCCATAAATGGTCTTCTGATCGAGCCGGGTCGGCTTGATGACGATCGTGCTGCGCGCGGACGTGCCCTGCTGCTGCCGATCAATTTCCAGCTTGATCGCAGAGCCGTCTCCCGCCTTCACCGTCTTGGAGAAATCGGCCCAGCTTTCCATCGGCCGGCCGTCAACCGCGAGAATCCGGTCGCCCGCGCGAAGTCCGGCCTTGGCCGCCGGGAGATTGTTGGTGGTCTTGCCGACGACCGGCAACAACTCCGGCACCCCGGTCATGAAAACCAATGTGAGCAGAATCGGCGCGAAGATAATATTCGCCAGCGGTCCCGCCAGCACTATCAGAACGCGCTTGCCGAGCGGCTGAGTCGGGAACGCCCGCTTGCAGTACGCCTCGGCCAGCTTGGCGGGAGAATGTTCCGCCAGCGTTTTGATCGCGTCGTCAACTTTGGGCTGGCGGCGCACTTCGTCGAGCAGGAGCGCCTCGTCGGGCTTGAGCTCGCGCCCGATGACGCTGTGCGCAACGCCGGCGCCCGGCCCGCTCAGGCGATCCGCCAGCGCGCGCAAATTGTCGTCGAAGCCTGACGCGGCTTGAACCACGCCGGGCTCGCGCGCTGCGCCAATCAGGTCGAGCCCGATTTCGTGAAGATACAAGGTGAGTTCTTCAGGCTTGGGTTCCTCGCCGACTTCATCGCCCAGCATTCGGACATAGCCGCCGAAGGGGGTCGCGCCGATCGAGTACTCGGTTTCGCCGCGCCGCACTCCAAATACTTTTGGCGGGTAGCCGATCGAGAATCGCAGCACGCGGACGCCGACCTTCTTCGCCATCGCGAAATGTCCCGCCTCATGCACGACCACCAACACTGCGAAGACCAGTGCCGCGTATAGAATCGACGGTATCATTTAGTTTCTACCCGGGAGTCCTTATGCGGAAAGCGTGAAAATGCGGCTCCCAAAGCCGCATCAACGAGACCAATAGTAGGCGAAAACCACTGCGAAGACTAGCGAACAAGTTCGATCGAGCAGACCGCCGTGCCCCGGGAAAATCCAGCCCGAGTCCTTGACTCCCGCAGCTCGCTTTAATGCCGAGCCGGCCAGATCGCCAAGCTGCGCGAGAAGGGAAATCATAGCCGAAAATAGCACTACCGGGCCCGTATCCCACGACCCGCCGCGTATCTGAAACAGCAACCACCCGGCCGCCATCGTCGCGATCAGGCCGCCCGCCGCGCCTTCGACCGTCTTATTTGGGCTGACGTTGGGCGCGAGCTTCGTCCGGCCCAGATACCTCCCGACGAAGTATGCGCCGCTGTCGCTCACTACCACCAACAAGATGACCAGCAGCAAAATGTCGATGCCGCCGGAACCGTTGCGCAGCAGCGCGAAATAAGGGAACAGAACTCCGACGTACGCCGCGCCAATGAAGACCAGTCGCGGGCCTCTCAATGCCCCGGCGCCGCCGGCCACTGCGACCCGCGCCACCAGCGCAAGCATCATGAGGATCACCAGCACCGGCGCCAGCCATCCCACGTCGCCGCCGTAGAGAAGCCCGAACAACGGCACGCCCCCGACGACGGCGAACAGCGGTATCGCGACCATATGCACAGCGCCGGTCATCGCGGCGACTTCGTAGAGTCCCCAGATTGCGGCGGTCGCAATAAAAATCGTGAAGAACCAGCCCGGCGCGAAAACTACCAGCGCCCCCACCGCGGGCAACAGGACCGCCGCTGTCAGGAGCCTAGTTCTGAGCACGCAGCCGGGTGTCGGAGCCGTTCGAGATCGCGCCGAAGCGGCGTTCGCGAAGCTGGTAGGCGGCGATCGCGCTCAGGAATTCGCGCTCGCGGAAATCGGGCCACAGGGTGTCGGTGAAATAAAGTTCGGTGTAGGCGAGTTGAAAGAGAAAAAAATTGGAGATTCGCAGCTCTCCCGAGGTTCGAATCAGCAGGTCGGGATCGGGCAGCCCGCTGGTAGTCAGTTCGCGCGCCAGCATCGGCTCGTCGATTTGATCGGGTGAAAGCGCACCCTGCGCCACCGCGCGCGCGATCGATCGCGCCGCGTTTACGATGTCCTGGCGCCCGCCGTACGACAACGCCAACGCCACCGTCATCGTGCGATTTTCCCGGGTCGCCGCGACGGTCTCGGCCAACGCCTCGCGCACCCGCCGCGGTAACCGCTCGGTATCTCCCAGAGCCACCACGCGGATGTCGCGTTTCATCAGGCGCTTGGTCTCGGTGATGAGATAGCGGTGGAACAGCTGCATCAGGAAACTGACTTCAGTGGTCGGCCGGCCCCAGTTCTCGCTCGAAAATGCGTACAGCGTCAGGTACGGGATGCCGAGTTCGCGCGCCGCATCGACGACCGCGCGCACCGAATCCTTGCCCCGCCGATGGCCCTCGTGGCGCGAGAGCCCGCGCCGGTTCGCCCAGCGGCCGTTGCCGTCCATCACGATCGCCACGTGGCGCGGCATCCGCGACGGATCCAGAGACAGGTTCGGGAAATCGCTCAGTGGGAGTGAGATGGCCACTTGGGGTTCAGGTTTCACCGAAGCTCGCGCGCCGCAGACGGGCGAGCTCAGACCTCCATGATTTCCGCTTCTTTGGCGGTCAGCACTTTGTCGATTTTCTCGATGAACTCGGTCGTGTACTGCTGCACCTTGGCCTCGCCCGATCGCATCTCGTCTTCGGTGGCCTGCTTTTCCTTGTGCAGCTCCTTGAACATGTCGTTGGCGTCGCGGCGATGGTTGCGGATGCCGACGCGGAATTCCTCGCCTATTTTGCGGACGTGTTTCACCAGCTCCTTGCGGCGCTCCTCGGTCAGCTCGGGGATCGGAATCCGGATCAACTTGCCGTCGTTCATCGGCATCAGGCCAAGATCCGAAGCCTGGATCGCTTTTTCAATCTCGTGCATCGCGCCCTTGTCGTATGGCGTGATCACTATCAAGCGCGGCTCGGGCGCCGACAACCCGGCCAATTGCCGCAGCGGAGTCTTCGCGCCGTAGTAATTTACCTGCAGATTTTCCACCAGCGCGGTTGAAGCGCGGCCGGTGCGGACGCGGGCCAGTTCGTGGCGAAACGCCTCCACGGTCTTGTCCATTTCCTTGCGCGCGTCTTCGATGGTGTCGGTAAGCATGCTCACGGTGCGCTCTCCACCCGGGTTCCGATTTGCTCACCCATCACGGCCCTTCTTATATTACCCGCTTTACGCAAATTGAACACGATGATCGGCAGGCGATTATCCATGCACATCGAGATCGCCGTCGAGTCCATCACCTTCAGGTTCTTCTGCAGCACCTCGATATAAGTGAGCCGATCGAAGCGCTTGGCCCCCGGCTCGCGCATCGGGTCGCGATCGTAAACGCCGTCCACCGCATGGCTCGCCTTGAGGATTACCTCCGCACCGATTTCCATCGCGCGCAGGCTCGCCGCCGTGTCGGTGGTGAAATAGGGATTGCCGGTGCCGGCGGCGAATATGATCACGCGGCCCTTTTCGAGATGGCGCACGGCGCGGCGGCGGATGTACGGCTCGCACAGCGCCTGCATCCCGATGGCCGACAGTACCCGCGTGACCACGCCGGCATGCTCGAGCGCGTTTTGCAGCGCGAGCGCGTTGATCACCGTCGCCAGCATCCCCATCTGGTCTGCGGTCGAGCGATCCATCCCGCGCGCCTCGTAGTCGCTGCCGCGGATAAAATTGCCGGCGCCGATTACCAGCGCGAGCTGAACCCCGAGCGCCGCCACTTCCTTGATTTCGAGCGCAATCTCCGCCAGCGCGTCGAGATCGAGTCCCGACCCTTGCGCGGGAGCGAGCGCCTCGCCGGATAACTTAAGCAGGATACGGTTGAAGCGCGGCTTGCCGTTCACCCCACTTTGAACTTCAGCCATCTCTCGAAGCTCCCGTCGAAGCCCCCGTTGAAGCCCCGTCGCGTCTGCAAATGCGCCCGCGTCAGGCGGCCGTCGTGGTTGCCTTGCCGTCGAGCGCCTCGCCCAATTGGTAGCGCACGAAGCGGCGCACGTCGATCTTCTCACGCATCTGGATGGCGGCCTCGCCAAGCAGATCGTTGACAGTTTTGTTGGGATCGCGGACGTAAGCCTGCTCGAGCAGGCAGGCTTCCTTGTAAAATTTCTCGATCTTGCCATCGACGATCTTGGTCACGACCGCCGCCGGCTTGCCCTCGGCCTGCGACGCGTAGATCTGCCGCTCCTGCTCGATAACGGCCGGCGACAGCTCCTCGCGCCGCACGCAGCGCGGATTGGCCGCCGCCACCTGCATCGCCAGTTCCTTCACCAGCGCCTGGAACGCTTCCGACTTGGCGCAGAAATCGGTTTCGCAATTGATTTCGATCAACACGCCAAGCTTGCCGCCTGCATGAATATACGAACCGACCGATCCTTCGGATGCGACCCGGCCGGCGCGGCCTGCCGCTGCGGCGATTCCCTTCTCGCGCAGCCATACGACGGCCTTTTCGAGATTGCCGGCCGTCTCCGCCAGCGCTCGCTTGCAATCCATTATGCCGGCGCCGGTCTTCTCGCGCAGTTCTTTAACCAGATTCGCGTTTAGTTCCATCACAATTCCTGAGTTGAGCTAGTATTCTTGGCCGGTCGCTGTACTGCAAGCGACGGCCACGGCTGACCGGCTCGGTTTGCGGCCTGAAGGTCGAATTTATCGGCTAGACCGCGCTTGGAGAATCGGGCGCCGATGCTCCCGGGTCTGCCACCGCGCCGGCGTCCGAGCGGATATCCTGCTGCCCCTTGGCGCGTTCCTCGGCGATTTGCCTGCCTTCGATGATCGCGTCGGCGACCGCCGCCGTGAACAGCTTGATCGCGCGGATCGCGTCGTCGTTGCCGGGAATTCGATACGCGATCAGGTCGGGGTCGCAGTTGGTATCCACCACCGCGGCGACCGGGATACCGAGGCGGTTCGCCTCCGCAACGGCTATATCTTCCTTCTTGGTGTCGATCACCCACAGCGCGTCCGGGAGTTTGCGCATGTTCTTGATCCCGGCCAGCGTGTTCATCAGCTTTTCATGCTCGCGTCCGTTGTCGCTCATCTCTTTCTTGCTGAGTGCGCGAATCATCTCCGGATCGGCCATGACTTCTTCGAGCTTCCTGAGCCTGTCGATCGAGGCGCGGATAGTCTGGAAGTTGGTCAGCATCCCGCCCAGCCAGCGGTTGTTGACGTAAAACATCCCGCATCGCTCGGCCTCTTCCTTGACGATGTCCTGGGCCTGCTTCTTGGTGCCGACGAACAGCATGGTGCCGCCCGCCGCAGCGAGATCGCGCGCGAAGTCGTAGGTCGCGCGAAACATCTTCACCGTCTGCTGAAGATCGATAATGTAAATACCGTTGCGGGCGCCGAAGATGTATTGCTTCATCTTCGGGTTCCAGCGGCTGGTCTGATGGCCGAAATGAACGCCGGCCTCCAGAAGCTGCTTCATGCTGATTTCAGTCATAGAATTTTGTTCCTGCCTCTTGGCCCCGTATGCGGGGCAATCTTGAACTAATATCAGGCTGGGGCGTGGTAGGAAAGCGCCCGGCAATCCGGGGTACTGGCCTGATTTCAGCTTGAGTGGCTGGTTTTGAAATCACGAGTGGCTGGATTTCGCCGAATCACTTTTCCTTGAGTCGCGGATCGTCAGTCGCGATACACTCAGCAGCAAGCATCTGCCGGTACAGGACGCGGGAAAGCTCTGCCAGTCCAGAATGCAATCGAAACGGATTATGCGGAGGGTCCGATTGTTTCACAAACATCCCATGCAGGCGCTTCTCTTCCAAGGTCTTTGCGTGGCGACATTCCGCGGCGGTGTCGAAGCTGTCGTGTAGACTCCACTGGGACATAGGTGCCTTCTCGTTGGGATTTGGATCGCGAGCATCCTGAGGCGGAGGCGGAACCATCAGATACCAGCCCACAAGCGCGAGCGCGGCGGCGTGGCGATAGCAGTGTCGCATCTGCCTTATCTTTTCCCCTTCAGGCGGAAATCGTCACTCTCGACGCAGCCGGCATTAATCGCGCGCGATTTTCCCAATGCGGCGTCATTTTTCTGGAGGCGCTTGAGCTTGCCCGTTTTGTCGAGCTCGATCGGGTCCTGCTCCGTTTTCTGAACGCCCGTGAGCACCTTCTCGCAGTTATCCTCGGTGTCGAAAGTGGCGACGACAGTCCAGCGCGAAAGCGGAGCGTCGGAATCAACCTCATGAGGGATTTTGGTGGAATCAGGCGGCATCATCAGATACCAGCCGACGAACGCGAGCGCGGCGACGTGGCGGATTTTTCCGTTGCCCACCCGCAACTTATACGCTTTTCGCGGGCAAAAGTTCATCGACCCAGTCGTTATCTGTGATCACCTGAGGCGCTATCCGGTCGGTTCCCGCGCCGCTTAGGCGTTCATCGACTCGAGGAATTCCTCGTTGGTCTTGGTCTTGTCCATCTTGTCGATCAGGAATTCCATCGCTTCGACTGCGTTGAGCTGCGCCAGCAGCTTGCGCAGTATCCACACGCGGTTCAGGGTGGCGCGCGGCAGCAGCAGTTCTTCCTTGCGGGTCGAGGAGCGCTGGATGTCGATCGTCGGGAAAATCCGCTTTTCCAGCAGGCGCCGGTCCAGCGCTATCTGCTGATTGCCGGTGCCCTTGAACTCCTCGAAAATAACCTCGTCCATCCGGCTGCCGGTATCGACCAGGGCGGTTGCGATAATCGTCAGGCTGCCGCCGTCTTCGGTGTTGCGCGCGGCGCCGAAAAACTTCTTGGGCTTGTGCAGCGCGTTGGAATCGACGCCGCCCGACAGTATCTTGCCCGACGGCGGCACCACCGTGTTGTATGCGCGCGCCAGCCGCGTGATCGAGTCGAGCAAAATCACGACGTCGCGCCCGTGCTCGACCAGCCGCCGCGCCTTTTCGATTACCATCTCGGCCACCTGCACGTGACGCGTGGCCGGCTCGTCGAAGGTCGAGCTTACGACCTCGCCCTGCACCGAACGCAGCATGTCGGTGACTTCCTCGGGCCGCTCATCGACCAGCAGCACGATCAGCACGATCTCGGGATGGTTGTGCGCGATCGCCTTGGCGATCGCCTGCAGCATCATGGTCTTGCCGGTGAACGGCGCCGCGACGATAAGTCCGCGCTGGCCTTTGCCAATCGGCGCGATCAAATCGATGATGCGGGTGGTCAGATCCTCGTGATTGTATTCGAGCTTGATGCGCTCCTCGGGATAGAGCGGGGTCAGGTTGTCGAACAGGATCTTGTCGCGCGCCTTTTCAGGATCCTCGTAGTTGATCGATTCAACCTTGAGCAGCGCGAAGTAGCGTTCGCCTTCTTTCGGCGGGCGAATCAGGCCGGATACCACGTCGCCGGTGCGCAAATTGAACTTGCGAATCTGGCTCGGCGAAATATAAATGTCGTCGGGGCCGGGCAGGTAGTTGTAGTCCGGTGCGCGCAGGAAGCCGAAGCCGTCGGGCAGAATTTCCAGCACGCCCTCGCCGAGGATCGAGCCGTTCTTGGCGGCTTGCGCTTGCAGCACCGCAAAGATCATCTCCTGCTTGCGCATGTTGGTGGCGCCATCGACGTTGAAGTCGCGCGCCATCTGCGCCAGTTCGGTTATCTTCGCGCGCTTGAGCGACTTGAGGTTGAGCACCCCTTCGTCGCTGATTACCGGCGCCGGCGGCGGAAGATTCGGATTGCCATCCAGATTTACCTGGCGCGGCGCCCCGTTTGACGAACGCGAGTCGTCGAAGCGTCCTTCGTCGTTCTTCGCAGCCCCTCTGCCCTTGCCCATATGCCTTCCCCGCAACCTGGACTCCATCATGTTCTTGAGTGCTGCAACCCGCCGCCGTTTAAGCGCGCGCGCCGCAGGCTATGGTCGTTTGCTTGTAAATGGCCTCCCACGTCGGGAGATACCATCATAGATTCATGAGTGCTCGAGCGGCCGGGATTCGGAACAACTAACGCCTTGAGTTCGAGTTCGGAATTACGGACCGCAGGGAAACGGGACTCGCCACCCCACCCGTCTCAGCGTCCTCAGTGCGGAAGCTCTACCAAAACGCTACCCAAGCATTGCCGCCGTGTCAACGGGGATCGGACCTCCGTGTCAACGGCCATCAAGCAAGTTCGATCCATCGCCGAAGCTCGGGCGCATCCGCCGCAAATGACTTCTGCGCGAGAAATTCGACGAATTCGATTGGCAGCGGCGCAATGAATTCGAGCCGCGCGCCCGACCTCGGATGCGCGATCGAAAGCGCCAGCGCATGCAGCGCCTGTCCGTGAAAAAATCCACCGTCTCCCGCCTTGCCGCCATATAAAGGATCGCCCAGGCACGGATGACCAATCGACGCGAGATGCACGCGAATCTGATGCATCCTGCCGGTGTCAGGTTTTACCCGCACCAGCGACGCTCCGGCTTCGCCCGGGTTCACGGGATCGAAGCGCGCAAGCACCGTCAGATGGCTGACCGCGTCGCGCGGCGCATGCGATCGCACCGACATCCGCTTGCGCTCCACTGGATGGCGCCCGACGGGACGCTCGATCGTCAGCCGATCGCGCGCGACGATGCCCTTGACGATCGCCAGATAGGTCTTGCTCACGCTGCGTTCCTTGAACTGCCGGGAAAGCGCGGTGCGCGAAAATGGCGTCCGCGCCACCACCATCACGCCCGAGGTGTCTTTGTCGAGGCGATGCACGATGCCGGGACGCAGCACGCCGTCAGGCTCGGCCATCGCGGCAAGTTCGGGAAATCGCGCCAGCAGCGCGTCCACGAGCGTGCCGTTGGGATGGCCGGGTGCGGGATGCACCGTCATGCCGGCGGGCTTGTTCACGACAATTATTTCGTCGTCGGCGAAAATTACGGAAATCTCCGGCACGTCACCTTCCGTGTAGCTTGAAGGATCGCACAGCGCACCGGCGGGCGCCGCGGCGACGTCGATGCGATCTCCCGTTCGCACCCCGCTCGACGCGCGCGCGACAGCGCCGTTGACTGTAACCAGTCCCGCCTTGATCATCCGCGCCACTTGCGAGCGCGAGTACTCCGGCGCCAGCCGCATCGATACGAACACGTCCAGCCGCATGCGGTCGTGCCCGGCGCCCGCGGTGATTGTCGTTGGCAAAATCACGAGCGCGATTTACCACCTCGACGCACAAATCACGGCATCGAGGGCGGCGGTAACGGCGGTGCGGTCAGCGGCGGTGGCGGTTTGCCGGCGTCAGCGGGAGGGCAATTCTCGCTGCTGGTGGTGGCGGTGACGACGCCGTAGGTGGTCTTCTGACAGCCAGTCGAAGAGTCGGGCCTCGAATAGAACCAGCATCCAGCCAGCGCGGTCGAGCACAGCGCGACGATTACCATCGAGAAGATTGGTTTCATGCGATTTGGCACCTGCGATGAGTTTCCCCCCGCGACGCACGCGGCGCCAGCGTCGCCGGCGACGCATCTACTCGAAGCGATGCGGCAATGGATGCGCCTTCTCGTACGCAAGGATGCGGTCCTCGTGCGCAAGCGTCAGCGCGATATCGTCGAGACCCTCGAGCAGGCACTTCTTCTGGAACGGCTCTATCTCGAAATCCGCGGTCCATCCGAAATCGTCGGACACCGTCTGCTTTTCGAGATCGATCGTGAGCCGGTACGCCTCGTAGTCGCCGGTGGCGCGAAAAATATGCTCGACCTCGCCGGCCGGGAGCGTGATCGGAAGAAGGCCGTTCTTCAAGCAGTTGTTGTGGAAGATATCGGCGAACTCCGGCGCGATCACCGCGCGGAAGCCCGCGTCATCGAGCGCCCACACCGCATGCTCGCGCGAACTGCCGCAGCCAAAATTGTTGCGCGCGACCAGAATCGACGCGCCCTGGAAGCGCGGCTTGTTCAGCGCGAAATCTTTGTTCTCGGTGCCGTCGGGATTGAGCCGCCAGTCGATGAACAGCCCCCTCTTGAGGCCGGTCCGCACAACAGCCTTCAGAAACTGCTTGGGGATGATCTGATCGGTATCGACGTTGGCGCGATCGAGCGGCGCGACCATCCCGCTGAAATTCTTGAATGCCTGCATCTGTGTCTCCTGACTAAGTTCTAATAGGGACGAAGTCCCGCATCCTGCCATTACCATTGGGTGCAGGGGTCACCCCTGGCCGTTGGCACGGCTGGCCAGTATTAAAAGACTGCGCGCCCGCGGCAGGGGCCGCGCCCGCCAACGGCGGGCGGCCTTAATACTGGGTGCAGGGGTCACCCCTGCCACTCGCGCACATCGACGAAGTGTCCTGCTATCGCCGCCGCCGCCGCCATCGCGGGGCTGACCAGGTGCGTGCGTCCGCCCTTGCCTTGGCGCCCTTCGAAGTTGCGATTCGACGTGCTGGCGCATCGCTCGCCCGGCTGCAGCACGTCGGGATTCATCGCCAGGCACATGCTGCATCCCGATTCGCGCCACTCGAAGCCGGCCTCCGTGAAAATTCTGTCCAGCCCGAGACTCTCCGCCTCCGCCTTGATCTCCTGCGATCCCGGCACGACCATCGCGTGCACGGTCGGCGCAACTTTGCGTCCCTTGACGACGGCGGCGGCGGCCGTGAGATCGCTCAGCCGCGAGTTGGTGCACGATCCGATGAACACGCGATCGATCTTGATGTCCTCGATTCTCGTGCCGGGCCGAAGCGCCATGTAGGCGAGCGCCCGCTCGACCGTCTCGCGCTGCTGCTGGTCGCCGATCTCGGCGGGATTCGGCACGCTTCCCCCAACGTCGGTGACCATCCCGGGATTCGTGCCCCACGTCACTTGCGGCGCGAACGTCGCGGCGTCGAATACCCGGCTTCGATCGAACTTCGCGCCGGCGTCGCTGCGGCATTCGAGCCATCGCGCCGCGAGATCGTCGAACTCCTTGCCGCTGGGGATGTACCGGCGCCCGCGCAGATACTCGACGGTGGTCTTGTCCGCCGCGACCATCCCGGCGCGCGCGCCACCTTCGATCGACATGTTGCACACTGTCATGCGCTCTTCCATCGACAGCGCTTCGACGGCCGCGCCGCGATACTCGATCACGTGCCCGGTGGCGCCGTTGGTCTTGATCCTGCCGATGATGCCGAGGATCAAATCCTTGGCGCCGACTCCCGTGCCGAGCTTTCCATCGACGCGAATTTCAAACGTCTGCGGACGCTCTTCCCACAGGCATTGCGTCGCCAGCACGTGCTCGACCTCGCTGGTGCCGATGCCGAACGCCAGCGCCCCGAATGCGCCGTGAGTAGCGGTGTGGCTGTCGCCGCAAACGATCGTCATGCCCGGCTGCGTCAGCCCGAGCTGCGGCCCGATGACGTGCACGATCCCCTGCTCGCGCGAGCCGATATCGAACAGCCGCAGCCCGAACTGCGCGCAGTTGTGCCTGAGCGTCTCGATCTGCAATTTCGAATCGGGATCGGTGATCGGCTTGCTCCGATCGGTTGTCGGCACGTTGTGATCCTGCGTGGCGTAGGTCCGATGCGGCGCGCGGACATTGCGCCCCGAGCGGCGCAGTCCCTCGAACGCCTGCGGCGACGTGACCTCGTGAACCAGGTGCAGGTCAATGTAGAGCAGGGAAGGCTCACGCTGCTTTTCGCGGACCACGTGCTCTTCCCAGATTTTCTCGAACAGGGTCTTTGCGGCCATTGCGTTTTCAACTCCCGCCGCATCGGCGGCGTAACGATTTCTAAATTAGCAAAAGAGCGCCGTTGAAGTTCATCGGGCCGCCGCCGCGCGCCGCGCACTTTTCCCGCGCGAATAGCGTTCGATCCGATCGGAGAGCTTGATCGCGAACGCGCTGAATGCGGCCAGCTCGTCGCGCGAAAATCCCGTCCATATCGCCTCGATCGCCGCCTGGCGCGACGCGCGCAGCTTGCCCAGCGCTCTGGTTCCCTTCGCGGTCAGCTTGTAACGCCGGTTCCTGCGGTCGGCCCGTCCAATCGCGGCCGAGACCAGTCCGCTGTCGAGAAGCTGGCGCAATATTTTCGACACCGCCGCCGCCGAACTGTCGCGGCTGCGCGCGAACATCGACGGAATAAAATGCTCGGTCGAGATTTCCTCGAGCACGCGCCACTGCTCGATCGTGATGCCCGCGTCGCGGGCCAGCACCTCGCGCCGGCGCTCGAAGATTTCGGCCAGCGCGGTCATCGCTTCGATCGCGCGGAAGATTGGGTCGCGGCGTCCAACTGCTTGCATCAGGCAAGATATTAACTCTAGTTAAGCAATCTTTGCAAGCGGCGGAATAGCCGGCGATGGGTTTCCCTTCCCGTCAGCGAAGGGCTTGGGTCATTTGATTCGCCGCGTCGGCGCGGCGCGCTCCGCGCGCGCCAACCCGCGCGTCACGGCCTCGTCACCGAACTTCTTCGCGACAGAATCCAGCGCCCGATTGAGCCGGTCGCGCTTGCGATCGCGATTGTCCGCCGACGGCGCGTCGAACAGTCCGAGCTGCGCACTATCCGCGCGCTCCAACTGATGCACCTGCACGCCGGCGAGACGAATTTTGTCCTGCCCACCGGCCTTCGACAGCAACTGCGTAGCGACGCGCGAGATTTCCGGCCCGTCATTGGTCGCGGCGTCCAGCGAGAAGCTGCGCGTGATCAACGGATAGCGCCCGCCGCCGAGTGGACGCGCCAACTTCAGCTTCAGCGTCACCGTGCGCGCGCGCACCCCGTCGGCGCGCAGCCGGCGCGCCAGCGCGTCGCCATGCGCGATCAGAATCCGCCTGATTTCATCCGAGTCGAGCGCCAGGTCCCGCGCGAAAGTATTTTCCTCGCCGTATGACTTGCGCTGCCAGTCGGCGATTACGGGCCGGGTGTCGTTGCCCGACGCCAGTTCATGCAGATGCGGTCCCATCGTGCCGAACAGGTTCTTGAGCTCCGCCGGATCGCGCCGCGCAAGGTCGCCGACCGTCTTAATCCCGCATTCATGCATCCGCGCGAGCGTCACCCGTCCGACTCCCCACAGCCTTTCGACCGGCAGCGGGGTCAGAAATTCTTGCATTTTTTCCGGCGCCACCGCGAGCAATCCATCGGGCTTCGACATGTCGCTCAGAATCTTCGCCGCCATCTTGGTCGGCGCGACGCCCACCGATGCGACCAGCCCGGTTTCTTCGAGCACCCGGCGCTTGAGATCGCGCGCCGCGTCCAGCGGCGGCCCGAGCAGGCGCTCGGTGCCGGTCAGATCGATAAAAGCCTCGTCGAGCGAGAGCGGTTCGACGATCGGACTGAAGCTCTCGAACACGCGGCGCACCACCCGCGAGATTTCCACGTAGCGATCCATCCGGCCCGGCACGAAGATCGCCTGCGGACACAGTTTGCGCGCCTGCCCGGTCGGCATCGCGGAACGCACGCCGAATTTGCGCGCCTCGTACGACGCCGACGTCACCACCCCGCGCGCGCTGCGCCCGCCCACGATTACCGGCAGGCCGCGCAGGGCGGGGTTGTCGAGCACTTCGACCGACGCGTAGAAGGCGTCCATGTCCGCGTGCGCGATCACTCGCGGCCAATGGGCCGCGGAGCCGGCGGTGGGAGCTTCCTCGATGCTCACGGCCGCGCCATCATCGGAGTCTTATTTCGGCATCGAGAGTTTGGCGAAGATCGTATCGGCCGCAGCTTCGCCGCCGCGCACGCAATCGGGACTGCCCACGCCGCGATAAGCCGCGCCCGCGATTGCGAAGACGGGAATCGGGGCGACCAGGCGCTCGATCTCGGCGACCCGCGCCAGATGCCCGACGTCGTACTGCGGCATCGCATCGGGCCATCGCCTGACCACGGTGATTCCCGGCGCCGCGGTCACGCCGAGCAGCGCGCGAAACTCGTCGCGCACGGCGGTGACCATCTCGTCGTCGCCAAGGTTCATCATTTCGCGATGCAGCTCGCCGCCGATGAACGCGCGCGCCAGGATTGCGCCCGCGGGTGCGCGTCCCTCGAACTTGAAGCTCGAAAAGCTGGCCGCGATTATGCGCCGATGCTCGATTGCCGGCACCACGAAGCCGAATGCGCGCGGAGGACCCTCGAAGTCGCTCTCGCGAAAGGTCAGGTTGACCGTCGCCGCCGACGCGTAACTGATTCCGGCGAGCAACTTCGCCGCCGCCGGCTCAAGCGGCGACACGATCCGCGCGGCCGCGTACGCCGGCGCGGCGCAGATTACCGCGTTGGCGTCGATCGAGCCGCCGGCGGCCAAAGCGAGCCGCCATCCGTCCGCCGTGGGCGACATCCCGATGACTTCCGCTCCGGTGCGAATCGACCCGCCCAGCCGCGCCGCAATTGTCTCGGGCAGCGTCGCCATCCCATTCCTGAAGCTCTGGAACAAGCTCCATCGCGCGCCGCTCACCTCCGGACTCTGCGACGCGCGCGCCCGCTCTGCCGCGCGCATTCCCTTGAACAGGCTGCCATGGCGCCGCTCCATCTCGACAAAGCGCGGTATCGTCGCCGTGGTGCTGAGGTGTTTCGGATCGGCGGTGTAGATGCCGCCCGCGAGCGCCTGCGCAACGCGCTCGAGCACCTCGCGCCCCAGTCGCCGCGTCACGAACGAATCCAGGCTCTCGTCGTCGCCGCTGGTTCGCGTCGCGATGAACGGTTCCAGCGCCATCCGAAATTTTCCGAGCGGCGAAAAAAGCGGACTTCGAAAAACCGGCCCGAAATGCGCCGTCGCGAGCATCATAAATCCCGCCGGGACCTCGACCAGCCGCCCCGCACGCACCACGAAGGTCTTGCCGTAGATCTCGCGGGTCGGAATCAGTTCCGCGCCGAGGCCAAGCCGCCGCGCGAGCTCGGCGGCCGATGGTTTTTCCGACAAAAAAGAATCGGCGCCGGTCTCGATTACAAATCCGTCGCGGCGAATCGTCTCGAGCGCTCCGCCGCAGCTCGCGCCGCGTTCCAGCAATTCCACTTCGAGCGGAAATTCGCGCGTCGCCGCGAGCTCGCGAAGCCGATACGCCGCGGCGAGCCCGGTGATTCCTCCGCCGATTACCGCAACCCGTTTGATATGTGCGCCGGAGTCCGTTTGAACATCTCCCTCGTGCGATCCGTCAGCCGCGCGCGTACGGCGCGATTATCGAAGCCATCATCTCGATAAACAACGGATGGTCCCCGACCGTCGGCGCGCGCTCCATCCTGGTTCCGGCCGCGCGCGCGATTTGCGCCGCCTCGATATCGAGATCGTACAGCACTTCGACGTGATCGCACAAAAAACCGATCGGCACGACTACCGCCGGCCTCGCCTCCAGGCGCCCAAGCGCATCCTTGATGTCGGGTTCGAGCCACGCCTCGCGCGGGCTGCCGCTGCGGCTTTGATATGCGAATTGCCACGTGCCGATCCCAAGCTCCGCAGCGACCATCCGCGCCGACTGCGTAAGCTGCTCGACGTACGGCCCGGCCTGCGCCATCGCGAGCGGAATACTGTGCGCGGTGAAGATCAGCCGCGCGCGCGGCCGCTCTTGCTCGTCCAGCCGCGCGTACGCCTCGCGCGTGCGCGACGCCACCGCCGCGATGAACAGCGGATGGTCGTGCCACCCCTCGGGATACACGACTTCGGGTGCCGCTTCGCCCAAAGCAGCGCGCGCGTCGTTGACGGTTGCCTGGTAACGCTCGAAGCTGGCTTCGCTGCGATGCGCCGCCATGATGAAGCCGAGCACGCGCCGCGCTCCACCGTCAGCGAGCGCGCGGATCGAGTCGGCAACATACGGTTCCCACTTGGCCATCCCGACCGCGACCGGCACGCGCGCGCCTTTTTTTGCAAGCTCCTCGCGCAGCGCCGCCGCCTGCCGCATCGTGAGATCGTTGTACGGCGAGCGCCCGCCGAGAAGATCGTAATGATGCACCACCTCCTCGTAGCGCTCGCGCGGGATTGGCCGTCCGCGCAGAACGCTGTCGAGAAACGGCCGCACCTGGTCGGCGCGCGTCGGTCCGCCGAACCCGATCATCAACACCGCGTCGCACTTTGCCTTCGTGGTCATCGCGTCAGCGTGCGCTCATCTCGTGAACCGCATCGACCAGTGCGATCACGTGATCGACCGGCGTATCCGGAAGTATTCCGTGGCCGAGATTGAAAATATGTCCGGGGCGTCCGCCCGCCTGATCGAGAATCGCGCGGGCGCGTGTGCGGATGTCGGCAACGTCGGCGAACAGCGCGATCGGATCGAGATTGCCCTGCACCGCCACGCTGTAATTGAGCCGCGCCCACGCCTGGGCCAGATCGACGCGCCAATCCAGGCCGATAACGTCGCCGCCCGCCTCGCGCATCAGCTCGAGCAGGTTTCCCGTCACGGTCCCGAAGTGGATTACGGGCACGTCGGCGGGAATCGCCGCGATCACCGACGCGGTATGCGGCAGCACGAAGCGGCGATAGTCGTCCGGGCCAAGGCTGCCGACCCAGCTGTCGAAAATCTGGACGATGTCGGCGCCCGCCGCGATTTGCATCTTAAGATAATCCGCGGTCGTGCGCGCCAGCCGCTCCATCAGGCGATGCCACGTTTCGGGCTGCATGTACATGAAAGTTTTGGTCGCCTGGTATTGCCGCGACGAGCCGCCTTCGATCAGGTACGACGCGAGCGTGAACGGCGCCCCGGCAAATCCGATCAGCGGAGTCGTCGCGCCGATCGCGCGATGCACCAGCTTGATCGCCTCGCCAACGAAGCCGAGCGCCGCCACGTCGACGGTGGGAATCCGTTCGAGGTCGGCCTCGGTGCGAACCGGGCGATCGATCACCGGCCCGTCGCCTTTTTCGAAATGCAGCCCGACTTCCATCGGGATCAGAGGCAGCAGGATGTCGGCGAAAATGATCGCCGCATCCACCTTGAGCCGCTCGACCGCCGTGACGGTGACTTCAGCGGCCAACTCGGGCCGCTTGCACATCTCGAGAAAGCCATGACGCTCGCGAACGCGCCGATACTCCGGCATGTAGCGGCCCGCCTGGCGCATCAGCCAGACAGGAGTGTAGGGGGCGGCTTCGCGCCGGCACGCCTTGAGCATCGGATGGTCGGCGAGCGGAGATCGCGGCGCGTTCGAAATCGCCCGCCGCCGCGGATTCGGCGCCGGGCCCGGTTCAATCCGATGGGTGTCGGCGCGGTTCGCGATTAGAATCGAAGCCGCCTGCGCCGCCGCCGCTTTAACCAGATGGCCGAGCTTCGAATGCTCCGGCTCGAAGTCCACGCGCAGCCCGTAGGCGCGAATCTGCTCCGAGCATACCGGTCCGATCGAGCCAACCGCCATGCGCGCCAGTCCGCGCCTGACGGCGTCGCCGATTCCCTCGGCGTCGGCGAGCTGAATGACGTTCGTGACCTGGTTCGAGCTGGTGAAAATAGCCACGTCCGCTGCGCCCGCCGCGATCGCGTTCAACGCCGCCCGCAACGGCGCGCGATCGGCCGGCAGCGTCCACCTATATACCGGAATAATCGTGACCCGGGCGCCGCGCGCCTCGAGCCCCGCGGTCAGCTCGTGATTGGAAACCCCGTATTCCTGGATCGCGACGCGCTTGCCCTTGAGTTCGACCTGCGACGCGAGCGCGCTGAGCACTTCGCGCCAGGTATTCGGCTCCGGCACCATTATTGACGGTTCGACCCCAAGATCACGCATCGCGCGAATAGCTTTCGGGCCGCGCGCCACAGTTGCGATTGCGGCCAGCGCCGCCGCTATCGACGCCCGCTGATGGCGCGTTTCCATCGCCTGGAACAGCGCGCGGGTCCCAACGCCGGTCATAAAAATGACCGCCTCGAATTCGCTTTTGCCGGCCAGCAGGCGATCGGCGAAATCCAGCGCCGCGTGATTGTCCTCGAGCGGCACCTCGCGCATCGCCGGCGCGATAATCGCGACGCCGCCGCGCCGCTCGATCATCGTCGCTACTTCCGCCGCCATGCGGCTCTCGAACGCGACGACGCGAAGTCTGCCGAAGCCGGGCGTGCCGTCCGAGGAATTGGAGTCTGTCTGTGGGTTCATCTGAAGCTGGGGGTGTCTCGAGAATTGGATTCCGTTTCCGGGTTCATCGCGAGCGGCCACGCCGCGTCGTTAATCTTGCCGCGCGCACGATGCCCGCGTCCACTCCCCCGCCGCCTGCCTTTGCGCTATGCGGGGCGCGCGCGAGCGGCGGCAGAAACCGCATTGCCCGTTTTGCGACCGGTGTGTTAGCTGTCGGCTGTGGCGAACAGTGAAAAGCGAACAGTGAAAAGCGAGCCGCGAAAAAGTCCACCGCTGCGCGGAGAATCGAGATGACTATGAGAATGCGTATTGGAGCCTGCCGGTTGGTCCTGTCAACGATGGTCGCATTCGCCGCAGTCGCGTGGATCTCGCCGCCGGCGCGCGCGCAGAATGCCCCGGTTGCGGCGAGCGTGGCTGAAAGCGCCCCAATTCCCGCCGCGCAGATCTCCAAGGAAATTACCGACGCGATCAAATCGCCCGATCGGCCGGCCGCGGACAAGGCGCTCGACGCAGGCCGCAGGCCCGATCAAATCATGGCGTTTTACGGAATCAAGCCCGGGATGAAGATTGCCGACATATTCGCGGGCGGCGGGTACATGACCGAGCTGTATGCGCGAATCGTCGGATCGACCGGCACGGTTTACTCGCAGAACGGACCGTTCCCTGTGCAGTTCAAGAAAAGCGAAGATATCTGGAACGAACGGCTCAAAGAGCCGGCGCTCAAGAACGTCGTCAAGGTCAGCAAACCCTTCGATGCGCCCGACCTGTTGCCGGCGCCGCCGGGCTCGCTCGACGCCGTGATCATCCATCTCAACTACCACGACATGGTCGGCTTCAAGCTCAATCGCGAGAACGTGAACGCGGCGGTGTTCAAGGCGCTCAAGCCGGGCGGGATTTACGGGATCGTCGATCACAGCGCGCAGCCGGGCGCCAAAGATACGGTGACCACCACGCTCCACCGAATCGACGAGAATTTTCTAATCAAGGATGTGGAGAAGGCGGGCTTCAGGCTGTCCGGAGCGTCGAGCGCGCTACGCCACCCTGAAGACGATCGCACCTGGATTGTGTTCAAGCATCGCGGTCAGACCGATCGCTTCATGCTCAAGTTCAGCAAAGCGGCGGCAATCGCGGCGGGCGCAAATGGTTCGGAGCCGGGCCAATGAAGGTCGGCCTGTTCGCGCTGGGAATCGGCACGGGCGCGCGTCCCGGCGTGATTGCGAAGACGGCCGAGGCGGCAGAGCGTTGCGGAGTTTCAACGCTATGGGCGGCGGAGCACGTCGTGCTTTTCGACCGCCAGGATTCCCGGTACCCCTACGCGGAGAGTGGCGTGTTCCCCCTGCCGGGCGGTGCGGACTGGCTCGATCCATTTATCACGCTGACGTTTGCGGCGGCGGTGACCCGAACGATCCGGCTGGCGACGGGGATCTGCCTGGTGCCGGAGCACAACCCCGTCGTGCTGGCCAAGGAAGTCGCGAGCCTGGACCGGCTCTCCAAAGGACGATTCGCGCTGGGGGTGGGGATCGGATGGTCGGCGGAGGAATTTGCGGCGCTGGGAATTCCGTTCGAGCGGCGCGCGCAGCGGACGCGTGAGTACATCGAAGTGATGCGGCGGCTGTGGTCCGAGGAGGTGACGACCTTCCACGGCGAATTCGTGAATTTTGATGCGGCGAGAAGTTTTCCGAAGCCGGTGCGCGGCGGAAAGCTGCCGATAATCTTCGGCGGCGAAAGCGCGCCCGCGTTGAAACGCTCGGCAGACATCGGCAACGGATGGTTCGGCTTCAGCGTTGGACCGGACGAGGCGGCGCCGCTGGCGGACAAGCTGCGCGCGATGCTGAAAGCCAACGGACGCGACCCGAGCGAAGTCGAAATCATGGTCTGCCCGTATACCAAGCAGATCACTTCCGGCGATTTGAAGAAGTACGGCGCGGCCGGCGTCAACGAACTGGTGATACCCGCCTATCCGCCCAACGACGAGTCGGAAATCGGCCGATGGATCGAGCAGATCGCGCGCGACTGGATCGAACCCGCCGCAAAAATCCGCTAGCGCCTAGGCCGCGGACAGGACCTCGCGCACCTTGCTCAGGTCCAGAGCGATCTGCGCCTTGAGCGCATCGGCGTTGTCGAACTTGCGCTCGGCGCGGATTCGTTCGACCAGTTCGAGCTTGATCCGCGTCCCGTAGAGGTCGCGCGTGAAGTCGAAGATATGCGCCTCGATCGATCGCTCGCTCTCCGAAAATGTCGGACGCATCCCGATGTTGGCGATCGCCGGGTAGGCGCCGTCGTCGAGGATGACGCGGGCGGCGTAAACGCCGTCGGGCGGGATGCATTCTGTCTCGTTGGCGAGATTCGCCGTCGGAAATCCGATGGTCCGTCCGCGCTCGCGTCCGCGCACCACGGTCCCGCGTAAAAAGTGGTAACGGCCCAGCAGCCTGGCGGCGCCGCGCAGGTCGCCGGCCGCGATCGCCCCGCGCACCTTGGTTGAACTGACTTCGATGCCGCCGATTTTGATCGGTCCGACCACCTCCGTATCGAAACCGAATTCGCGGCCGAGTTCGACCATCATGGCCGCGTTGCCCGCGCGATTGTGGCCGAAGCTTACGCTGTGCCCGACCACCACTTCGTGCACGCCGATCTTTGCGCGCAGGTAGTCGCGCACGAAATCGCGGGGCGAGAGCAGGCTCAGGGCGCGCGTGAAATCGAGCACGATCACGCCGTCGGTGCCCGACAGCCGCAGCATTTCGAGTTTGTCATCCGGGGTCAGGATCAACCGCGGCGCGCGGGCCGGCGCCAGCAGTTTGGCCGGCAGCGGATCGAACGTGAGCGCGAACGCGGTGCCGCCGGCCGCGCGCGCGTGATCGATTGCGGCCTTCAAGATCGCGCGATGGCCGAGGTGGACGCCGTCGAAATTACCGATCGCGGTGACCGGGTAGGGATGGCGCGCGAGCGCTCCGAGGTCGCGAATTATTTCCATTCAATCGTGCGCGAAGGCGCAGCTTTAATCGCTCGCGAGATCTTTCATCATCGTGTTCGCGGAGTCCGCTTCCGGAGTTCCCGCGTGATCGGCGACCAGCTTCTGCAGGGTCAGGCGCGCGTCGATTCGATCGTTGAGCTTGACAAATGCCTGCGCCTCGCGCAGCAAGGCGGCGCTGGCGTATTTGCCCTTGGGAAAGCGCATCACGAGATCGTTGAACTGCAAAATCGCCTGGTCGTAACCGCCGGTTTCAAACAACGCGTTGGCGGCAAAGTATTCGGCCGGCTCGCTCAGCGGCGATTTCGGGTACGCATGCTGCAGCTTGGTGAACCTGGTAACCGCGAGCGGATACTTGGCGGCCTTCATCGCGTCGAGGCCTTCGCGATAGATCTTCACGCCCGGCTCGTTCGAAGTCCCGGCGTCCGCAATTTCCTGATCGAGTTCGCTCGGCCAGGTCGGAGGGATCGCGGCGGGCGTGGCGGGCGCAGCGGCGCCGCCCGACGGCGTCTCTGCCGACGCTACTGCCGGCGCGGGCGCCGGGCCGACGGAGTCTGCCCCCGCGCCGGGCGTTGCCGCCATCCCGGCCTGCAATGCTTTCACTTCGGCCTCGAGGCTCGCGACTCGATCGTTCATCGACGAGGCGTTGCCGCCAGCGCCGGCGGCGCCGTGCTTGAGCTCCTCGATCTGATCGTTCTGACGTTGAATCTGCTGCTTGAGGGAATTGATTTGCTGGCGGTCGCTCGCGATCATCCCGCGCAGGGTGAACTCGTTTTGATTGAGCTGCTGCACGTCGCCTTGCTCGGCGCATCCGGCCAGCGCGAAGGCCGCGGCAAGGGCGGCGATGGCGCCGATCGTCCAGTTCGTTTTTCGCACGCTTCTAATCCTTATTCGCTTACCGCAAAGTGATCGCGCCGGTTCTGCGACCAGCAGCTTTCGTCGTGCTCGGTGCAAAGTGGAAGCTCCTTGCCGTAGCTGATCGTCGAGATTCGGCTGCCGCTGATTCCCAGTGTCACCAGGTAATCCTTGGCGGCCTGCGCGCGCTTGGCGCCCAGCGCGATATTGTATTCCTCGGAGCCGCGCTCATCGCAATGACCCTCGACCTGGACCCGCGTCTGCGGACGCGCTTGCAGCCAGCTCGCATTGGATTTCAGCACCGAGCCGTCCTGCTCTTGAATCGTGTACTCGTTGTACGCGAAGTGAATGTCGCTGAGCGGACCTTGCGCGCCGAATTTTCCGTTCTTCCAGTCCTCGAGCGAGTTGCCGCCGCCCTTGCCAACCCCATTTTCACCAAGTTGACTCCCGTTGAGATTGTTTTCGCCGCCTATCGGGGCCGGCTTCTTCGACGAGCATGCGGCCAGCGCCAGCATCACCGCAACACCCACAATCGTAACCACTCTGGCGATCGTCGAACGACTAGTCACCCAACCACCCCGACCACGCTGGACAGGAATCATTACCATTACCCTCCGTCAAAGCGGAAATAATTTTCCGGTTACCGACCATCACTATATAGATTCGCGAGTTGTGGCCGCGCGTCGAGCTGAACGCGAGATAGCGTCCGTCGGGCGACCAACTCGGATACTCGTTGGAGCCGTTGCCATCTGTCACTTGCACGGGTTCACCGCCGGCGGCCGGAATCGTCCAGATGTCGAAATGTCCGTTGTTGCGGCTCTGATATGCCAGCTTGTCGCCCTTGGGCGAAAACGCGGGCGTGGTGTTGTAATCGCCGCTATAGGTCAGTCGTTTCGGCGCACCGCCGGCCAGATTCATCACGTAAATTTGCGGCGAGCCCGAGCGATCCGACGTGAACGCGAGGGTGCCGCCGTCGGGGGAAATCGCGGGACTGACGTTGATTCCGTTGGTGTCGGTGAGCTGGCGAATTTCGGCGCCCTCGCGCGTTATCAGATACAGATTGGTGGTGCCGTCGCGCTCGATCGCGGCGACGATTCGCTCCCCGTCGGGCGAGATCGTGCCGCCGATCACGCGGCCGCGCGGGCTGTCGAGCTTGGTTTCGCGCTGGTCCTTGAGATCGGCCAGATAAAGCGCCGGCGCCATGCTCTTGTACGAGAGATACAGCACGTAGCGCGCGCTGCGATCGAAACTCGGGAACAGGTTGATGGTCGGATTGTCGGTCAGCTTGAACAGGTCCTGGCCGTCGATCGACTGCGTATAGATTTCCTTGAAGCGGCCGCCGCCGGTCGAGACCAAGGCGAGCTTGGAATCGAACGGCCCGCGCTGCCCGGTCGCAGCTTCAAGGATCGCGTCGGCGAATCGGCGCGCCATCCGCTGCACGTCACCCGCGTCGCCGCTGTAATTCTTGCCCATCATGCGCCGCTGCTGCGCCACGTCGTAGAGAAAAGCCGTCAGCTTCACCCCCGCGCCGCCGGCAGAGACCGAACCCTTGACCACAAAGTCGGCGTTGATCGATCGCCAGTCGGTGAAATTGAACTGGCCGAGCTCGAAGCCCGACGCTTGCGGGTCCTCGATGTACGCGTGCGGATCGATAATTCTGAAATAACCCGAAAGCTCGAGGTCGCGCCGCAGCGTGCCGACAAACGCGCTGCCGGCGCGATGGTCGTCGTCGCCGCCGAGATTCTTCAGCCCCGACACCGCGATTGCCGAGAGCTGCGAGCCGGGTCCCGCGATCGTGATTGTGATCGGCCCTGCGCCAGCGGGCTGCGCGACCGCCCGGCCCGCCGTCGCCGCCAAAACAATCGCGCACACAACCGCGCAAGCTTGAATTATCCGCTTCATGTTTCGACACTGAAAAAACAAACACTGATAAAGTTCATCCGCACCTCCAGCAGCATCACAAGCTCAGGACTTGAGTTCGCCGAGCTGAAACAAGGCTTTGATCCCGGAAGAAAACTGGTCGCGAAACTTTTCCGGCGGCGCGGGAAACGGCGCCGCCCGGCGAATCGCGCGAATCACGGAATCATCGAACGCCGAGTCGTTCGAACTCGTGCCTATCTTCACCGCGGTCAGCGCACCGTCGGGGCCGATCGCGAAATTGACGGTCGCGGTCAGATCGTTCGACCCGCCGGTAAAGGTCCACGACTTTTTAATCTGTTCCTGCACGGTCTTATAGTACATGATAAATTCCGGGTCCTGTAGAATCCCGACGCTGCCCTTGCCGGCGCCGACTCCGTAGCCCGCTCCTTCACTCGCCCGGCTTGCGACGACGGGTCCTCCGCCGGCCGGACCCTTGGGATTGGCCTCGGCCGCGCCGGAATCGTCGCCATCTTCATCTTCAGGCGGGTTCTTCGCCAGCTCCTCGACATGCTCCGCGAGCAAGTGGCGCCTCAGTTTCGCAAATTGCTGCGCGACGCTTGGCGTCGATGCGATCTTTGCCTTTGCTGTCGTCGATTCAGGCTTGGGCCGATTGCGCGACGCCTGATCGGGCGTGGGCTTTGGCTTCGCGCGCTTCGCCGGCGCCGGAGTGGGCTGCGGCGTTGGCGCAATCGTCGGCGCGGTCGTGGGCTCGACGGTGGGCTCGATAGTGGGCTCCGGCGTCGCTTCGACAGTTGGCTCGGGCGTGGGGGTCGCGGTCGGAGCGTCGGTCGCCTTCACATTTATCTTGAGCGCGTTCTTATCGTCGTTGAGCGCGAGTTCTGTTTTGGGCGGCTCGGTCTTGATCTTCGATTCTTCGGGCTTGGGCGCCGCCTGCTTGGCTTCGTCAGCCCGGTGCCGATTGATGCGCGGCAGATGCGTTCCGAGGTCGCCGGCTGGAATGTTATCGACGATTTTCACCGTGTATGCGGGCGGCGCGGTTTCTTCGGGATGCAAAAAGCGCGGCGCGATGAAGAACACCGTCGCGAACAGCGCAGCATGCCCGAGCGCGGAGACGAAGACCGCCGCGAAATACCCGATTCGCGACGGCTGCTCGTCACCGTTATGGTCCCGCGATGCCACGCTCAGCGCTCACTTCGCGCCCGCGTCGGTGCCGCTGGCCGCCGGCATCTCCGTCACCATCCCGACGTTTTCGATTCCTGCGGCCTTAATCGCTGCCATCGTGCGAATCACCTCGCCGTAGGGCACCCGGTCGTCGGCGCGGATGAAAACCTGGCGGTCGGGACGCTCCTGCGCAATCGCCTTCAGCTTGCCGGTCAGGTCATCCGCCGAGAGCTTCGCGTCATTGAGATAAATCTGGCTGTCGCGGGTGATCGACACGACGAACTGCTCTTCCTTGCCGGGCAGCGCCTCGGCCTTGACGCTGGGCAGCGTGACCTCGACGCCCTGCTGAATAATCGGCGCCGTGACCATGAAGATGACCAGCAGCACCAGCATCACGTCCACCAGCGGGGTGACGTTGATCTGGGAAACCATCTGCCCGCGCTGTCCTGGATCGAATGCCATTGCGATGCCGCCTACGAAAGGAAATGACGCTCGGCGATGTTCAAAAATTCGGCGGTGAAATTATCCATCTCGGTCGCCAGTACTCGCACCCGCGCGATGAAGTAGTTGTAGAACATCTGCGCCGGGATCGCCGCGACCAGGCCGACCGCAGTCGTGATCAGCGCCTCGGCGATTCCAGGCGCGACCGCCTGGATACTCGAGGTATGAGACGCCGACAGGCCCAGGAACGCCGTCATTATTCCCCACACCGTGCCGAACAGTCCGATGAACGGGCACGACGAACCGGTGGTGGCCAGGAACGTGATGCCGGATTCGAGCTTGGTCAGCTCGACGTTTTCCTGGCGCTTCATCGCGCGCATCACGTTGGCGATTCCACCGAGATCGGTCGAGAAGCCGCTTTCCGCTCCGACCGCTTGGCGCTTGGCGCGGGTGAGTTGCAGGAGCTCCTGGTAGCCGGCGCGGAAAACCTGCGCGACCGGGCTGCGCTTGAGCCCGACGCTCGCGGTGTGAATCGCGGCGAGGTTCTTCGATTCCCAGAAGATCGCGATGAAGCGTTCGGACTGGCGCCGCGCTCGCGAAATCTCAATCAGTTTGTAAAGGATGATCCCCCAACTGCCGACCGAAAAGGCCACCAGCAGCCACAACACGACTGCCACCACCGGGCCCGTGCCCAGCACCAGTTCCACCACCCCCAACCCGCCTGCACCACTCACCTGATGGAGCATAATACCGCCATTCGGCTGAATAATCGGTTTATTATAAGGGTATCAGCGCGCCCAAAACCAGCACGGTCATCTCGCCGCTGGCGCGCCCGCGATTTATCCGGACTTCATGACCCGGGCTGAATTAGGGCCCGTTGGGCCTGGGACTCGGCAATCGCCTGCTCGAACATCGCGTCGCTGACCTGGGTGAGGGCCGCGGCCGAGTCCTTAAGCTCCGCATGCTCGACGGCGCGCGAAAGGGTCTCAGCCGCCGTGGGTCCGCGCGGCTTGCCGAAAAAGGGCTTGAGTATCAGGTAAACCACGTCGCGCATCGGCATGAAGCGCGTGAAACGGCGCAGTAGCCGAACCGTCTGCAGCGGATAATGAAGCAGCTTGTAACGGAATATCCTGCGGAAACCCGCGCTGCGCTCGCGGTTGATCACCTCGCCCGGCAGGCAGGTCGGATCGATCTCGGAACACTTGAAATACTTGAACCAGTCTCGGGCCTCGTCAACCAGGTTGCGGCGGACATATTCCTGCCACAACGGGGTGCCGCGATAGACGCATAGGCGGTTGAAGTTGAACGTGTCGAGCGGCAGCCGCGCGGCAAAATCAAATGTCGCCCTCAGGTCGGCCACGGTCTCGTCGGGGTTGCCGACCGTGAAGAAGCCGTGCACGATTTCGATTCCCGCCCGCTTGGCGTTGGTGACCGCGGTCTCAACTTCCTTAAGCGTCTGCTCCTTCTTGAGCCGGTCCAGGATCTTCTGGCTGCCGCTCTCGATCCCGAACATCAGAGTGCGGCAATTGGCCTTTGCCATCGCCGGAAACAGATGTTGGGCAACCGAATCGACCCTGCCCTCGCATCCCCAGTGGATGGTCGGACCGCTCTCGATTAGCCCTTTGCAGATGGCTTCGATCCGCTTGGGTTGCAGCAGGAAATGATCGTCGACAAAGTACACCGCACCGTAGCCGTGTTCCTTCAGATGATTGAATTCCGCGAGCACGTGCTCAGGGCTGCGCGAGCGCCACTTGCTCTGGTTGAAGACCGGAATGTCGCAGAAAACGCAGGGCCACGGGCATCCGCGCGACGTCTGCATCGTGGTGAAGCGGTCCATTGACAGAACCGTGGGCACATCCAGCGGCATCGACTCGATGAAGTCCAGCGCGAGGCTTTCGCGGTCCGGAAAAGGCCACTGGTCGAGGTCGCGCTCGACCGCCCGGTCCGGATTGTTTACCACCTGGCCGTCTCGCGCCCAGGTCAGCCCGGCGACAGCCGCCGGATTGTCGAGCTGGTCAACCAGGTCGAGAATTAACTGCTCACCGTCACCGCGGCAGACAAAATCCACTTCGCTGCATTGCAGTTTCACCAAGGGCGCATTCAGCGTCGCGAAGACGCCGCCGATGGCGACTCTGACCTTGGAATCGACGGCGCGGATCTGGCGGGCGAGAATCTTGGCGTAGGGATAACTGGTCGTGCTCAGAAAACTCAACCCGACCAGGTCGGGCCGCCGCGTGCGAATCTGCTCGACGATGACCTGGTTTGGTGTCTCGCTGTTGGCCTGGTCGAACATCACGCATTCATGGCCGGCGCGTTTGAGCACCGCGGAGAGCGACATGATCCCGATCGGCGGGAACCCCATGATGCGCAGGTTGCCGTTTTCCGCGCGGCCGTCCGCCGGCACGGCGTAAAATTGCGGGTCGCGAACATGGATTAGAAATACCAGCATGGCCACCTCTGCTCGCCGCCAACGCTCCGAGTCCGTGCTGTACCCGCGTCGCCCCTCGCCAGCAGGTGAGCCTACTCGCCGGAATCATTCGGCTGAAGATCGACTGACTATAACGCTATCGGCGCGTCCAAAACCAGCACGGCAGGTTTCCCGTGATGCGCCTGCATCGCGCTACGCCGGCAGATGACCTACTCGCCGGAATCCGTGCTATAAGAGCGGACGTGGTCAAGTTCGATCCTCTCAAGAACGTGCCGCTTCACCGGGTTTGTTTTGCGCTTGCAGCGGTCGGACTAGTCACGCTCTTAGTCCAGGTTTTTTTCCCAAACGCTTATCTGCCCCTGATGCGCCAATGGCCTTACGTTCTCGGGATCGTTCCATTAAGCCTGCTGACGGTCTTTTACTTTCTCATTGGGATCTCCGCGTGGCGATTTGCACAGAGCCAATATTCCCCACTGCCGCCGTCTCCGGACCGGCACAATTGAGGCGCTTCAACTGAGCCAGTGCCCAACTCCGACGTGACCTCGCGCAATTGGCGGACTTCAGCAGTGTCGATCGCCGCTCAAGATCCGGCGCCCCTGCCTCAAGCGAGGAGTCTCGCCTCGCAGGTTGTGCGCGATCTCGGCCGGGTTGCGATGCTCGCGATCGCGTCCCTGGCGGCTGGACTCGCGATTAACCGGTTTTCGCCCGGTCCGCTTCCTATCGTCTATCAAACGCCGGAGCAGCGCTTCGATGCTGAGCTGACGACTTTGGTTGCGGCGGCGCCGTTCAAGATCGCGCCGGCAGCAACTGTCGGACTTGACGAATTCCGTTCAGCCGTCGAGAGCAAAAGCGCACTCATCCTTGATGCCCGGCCGTCCGTGTTCTTCGAGCAGGGGCACGTACCGGGAGCATTGAATCTCGCGCGAGACGACTTCGCCCGCGACTATCGGGGCCTGGCCGGCGTGCTGAAAGCCGCCACTGACAAGCCGATCATCGTGTACTGCTCGGGCGGTGAATGCCATGACAGCCGGCTCGTCGCCAACGCGTTGCTGAGTCTCGGCTTCGGCAACGTCAGCGTCTTCACCGGCGGATGGGATGCATGGTCGGCGGCGGGGCTGCCGGCCGCTACAGGGAGCGGACGATGATGCCTCAGGACAATTCGCGCCGCAACTATGCGGTGCTCGCGGTCAGCATAGCCGTGGCCGCCGTATTCATTTACGCGGGCATCGACAAGATCCGCGACCCGCTGCAGTTCGCCGATAGCACTGCTGCATTCGCGATCGTGCCAGCGGTATTCATCAACCTGCTCGCGCTGGGTCTGCCGCCATTCGAGATCGCATGCGGCGTCTTGTTGCTCGGGTCACGGACCAGGCGGGTCGGAGCGCTTGCGGTCGCCGTCATTTCTGTGGTGTTTTTCACGGCGTTGGCGTCCGCGCTGCTTCGAGGCCTCACGCTCGACTGCGGCTGCTTCGGGGTCGGCGCGCCATCGCGATCGAGAATGTGGCAAGAGCTCGCGCTGGACGTGGTGTTGTTCTCGGGCGCGGTGTTCGTATATTTGCGCTCGATTACCCGGCTGCCGGCGCAGGCGCCGTAGATCCCCCTTGACCTGTTCTAAGAGGCCGTCAGGGCAGCGGCTGCTCCGTCGCGTAGTCGCGAAAAGATGCGCTGCGCAGATTTTCGCGTCTTATTACTACTGGGTGCAGGGCTCAGCCCTGCCCCGTACATTCGCGACCCTTCTCGGCGTAGAATTAACCGTCGAAGCGCCCTTGCACATCGGACCCGGACTTATTTAAGGTTCGGGTCGTTGTACTTTAGGGGTTCACTTTTTCACTGATACGCAACGCACTCTCGGGAGGATCCTTCGGTGGCGATAAAAGTCGGGATAAACGGATTCGGCCGGATCGGCAGAATGTTCCTGCGCGCGGCCCTGGCCAAAAAGGAACTCGAGATCGTAGCCGTCAACGACATCACCGACGCGCCCACCCTCGCGCATCTGCTCAAATACGATTCCATCCACGGCACCCTGCGCCATGAGGTCAAGGCCGAAGGCGGGATTATTTTCCTCGACGGCAAGCCGCTCCAGGTGCTGGCGGAGCGCGATCCCGCCAAATTGCCGTGGAGCAAACTCGGCGTGCAGGTGGTCGTCGAATCCACCGGCCTGTTCACGGCGCGCGACAAGGCCGCGATGCATCTTTCCGCCGGCGCGAAAAAAGTCGTTATCAGCGCGCCCGCCGACGGCGCCGACGTCACGCTATGCCTGGGCGTCAACCAGGATGCTTACGACGCGAATAAGCACGACGTGATTTCCAACGCCTCGTGCACCACCAACTGCCTCGCGCCGATCGGCAAGGTCCTGCACGACAGCTTCGGAATCGTCCACGGCCTGATGACCACGGTGCATAGCTACACCTCGGATCAGAACCTGCAGGATGGGCCGCACAAGGATTTGCGGCGCGCGCGCTCCGCCGCGGTCTCGATGATCCCGACCTCGACCGGCGCCGCCAAAGCGATCGGCCTGGTGCTGCCCGCGCTCAAGGGCAAGCTCGACGGACTCGCGATCAGAGTGCCGACGGCGAACGTCTCGCTGGTTGACCTGACCGTGACGCTTGACAAGGACGCCGAGGTAAAATCCGTCAACGCCGCGATGAAGGCGGCGGCCGACGGCCCGCTCAAGGGGATTCTCGCCTACAGCGACGCGCCCATCGTCTCGATCGATCTCAACGGCGATCCGCATTCGTCGATCTTCGACGCGCCGTTGACCAAGGTGATTGGAAACAGGCTGGTGAAAGTATTTTCGTGGTACGACAACGAATGGGGCTACTCGAACCGGCTCGCGGACGTCGCCGCGTTCGTCGCGGAGCGCCTGTAGCGCATCGGAGTATTTCAGCCTGAGGTCAGACCGAACCGGCTGAGCGTTTAGCTCCTCGAGCAGCGCCTTGGCGTTCTTCAGGTCTGCCGTGTCGAAGCCCTCGGTGAACCCATTGTGGATCTCGGCGAGCATGGCGCGCGGCGCATGGTGCACAATACTTATAGTCTCTAGAAACATCGTCTTCATTTCGGCTTTCATGCGATTGTGGCGTCGCCCTCTATCGTATTCGGCCGACGCGTTCGCGAGCTTCGCGAACAGCGAGGTTGGACCCAGGAAGCTCTCGCCGTCAAATGCGGGCGACACTGGACCTATGTCGGCGGTATCGAGCGGGGTGAGAGGAATCCCACTCTCCGCGTTATTTGTGACCTTGCGCAAGCCCTTGGCGTGGCGGTGCGCGAGCTTTTTCCCGAGCGCGGTGCGAGATGAAGAAGCATCCGCTCGAAGAGAAATGGGACACCACAGCATGGGATATTCTGTCCGCTATAGAGCGCGGATTTCGAGCGCAGGTGGACGTGAAGGGCAAGCTTGCCGAGTGGTTCCTCTTTCAGAAGCTCGAACAAATGCAACAGGAAAGTGCTCTCCAAAGCGTCATCTGGCAAGACAAGGACGGTCAACCAGATTTTGTCGTGTCCTATGCAGGTCGGGAGTTTAAGGTCGAGTGCAAGAACGTCCGGTCGCCTGGCCAGACCAAACATCCTAAGGAATCGGCGCGCGTCGAACTCCAGAAGACCCGCAACAACAAGAAAGGCGAGCCTACACGCGGCTACAAGCCGGAGGAATTCGACGTGCTCGCTGCGTGTCTCTTTAATTTCACCGGAAAGTGGGAATACCTTTTTGTGGCGACCCGCCGTCTCACCAGACGGCCCAAGCCGCTAGCAGAATTTCTTACGATAATGCAGCCCGTTCCGCTCCAACCGGAAGGCTTTTGGAGCTATGATCTATTAGATGCCTTCAAGGACGCGATTAAGTAGCGGGCACTCCGGCGACCCGCAGTTGCCGACGAAACCGCTTTACGAAACGAAGCTGGGTCGCGCCTACGCAGCGGATTCCCTGCCCTTTATGCCCGGGCTTGCGGCTGGGACCGTCAATCTCGCTTTCACCTCACCGCCCTATGCACTTCACTTCAAGAAGGAATACGGCAACGCGAACCAGCGCGATTACGTGGAGTGGTTTCTACCGTTCGCACGCGAAGTACACCGCCTCTTGCGAGACGACGGCAGTTTTGTGATCGACATCGGCGGTGCCTGGACACCCGGTAAGCCGACCCGCTCCTTGTATCATTTCGATTTGTTGATTGCTCTGGTTCGGGAGGTCGGTTTCTACCTGGCGCAAGAATTCTATTGGTACAATCCAGCGAAGCTTCCCTCACCCGCAGAATGGGTAACAGTCCGAAAGGTCCGGATGAAAGACGCAGTCAACTGTCTTTGGTGGCTGTCAAAGACGCCCGACCCGAAGGCGGACAATCAGCGCGTGCTGAATGAATACAGCCCAGACATGCGACGGCTGGTAAAACGCGGATACAGACCGAAAGTCCGTCCGTCCGGACATATCATTACGAAGAAATTCACCGATCGCGGCGGTTCCATTCCATCGAATCTTCTGGTGCACGGCAACAACGACGCCAACGGGCGCTATCTTGAACTATGCAAGCTGAACAATATCAAGCCTCATCCGGCTCGTTTTCCTGTTCAGGTGCCGGCTTTCTTCATTCGATTCCTTACCGACCTTGGCGATTTGGTTCTCGACCCCTTTGCTGGAAGCAACACGACGGGCGAGGCTTGCGAACGCGAGGGCCGCAAATGGATAGCCATCGAGAGTCACTCGCCCTACCTTGAGGCGAGCAGGTTTCGATTCGAGGGCGAATTGGCGCGCCTACCGGAACGGCTGGCAGAACCGGCTCCACGCGCACTACAGACATCGCTCTTTTAAGTAGACGGCGCGAGTGCACCTCGTTCCATTGCCGTGAAAAGCAATGCTCTTTCCAATCGCATGTTTTTCCGCATCCTGTTAAATTACTCGCCCGAAGTGTGGCAAAATTCAAAATGCGTCAGTAGCGACCCGAGATTGAGCAGGCGCCCCAGATGCCCGTAGTACCGATTACGCGCCTTCAGTTCAAAGACAAGAAGGTGCTTGTGCGATGCGATTTTAACGTGCCGATCGCCGAGGGAAAAATCCAGGACCCGGCGCGAATCGACGCGAGCCTCGACACCATCCGCTACCTCCTCGACCACGGCGCAACCGCGGTGCTCTGCTCGCATCTGGGGCGTCCCAAAGAGCGCAGCGCCGCGCTCAGCCTCAAGCCGGTCGCCGAGTATCTATCCAAGGCGCTCGGGCGCAAGGTTGCGCTCGCGCCCGACTGCATCGGCGATCACACCGGCAAAATGATCGAGGCGCTCAAGCCGGGCGACGCGATCCTGCTCGAAAATCTGCGCTTCCACAAAGAAGAGGAAGCCAACGATCGCGACTTCTCGCATGAGCTGGCGCGCCACAAACAGGTCTACGTGAACGACGGCTTCGGCTCCGCTCATCGCGCGCACGCCTCGACCGTCGGCGTCACACGCTTCATCGCCGAGCGCGCGGCCGGATTCCTGATGATGCGCGAGCTCCAGGCGTTGCGCGCGGTCACCGAGAATCCGCAGCACCCGTCGGTCGCGATCCTGGGCGGCGCAAAAGTCTCCGACAAGATCGGCCTCATCAGAAATCTGCTGACCAAGGTCGATGCGATCCTGATTGGCGGCGCGATGGCGTACACGTTTCTCAAGGCTCAGGGCGTCGCCGTCGGCCGCTCGCGCGTCGAAGACGACAAGCTCGAGCTGGCAAAGGAATTGCTCGCCGAGGCCGCGCGCAAAGGCGTCAAAATCGTCCTGCCGTCGGATCATATTGTCGCATCCGCTCCCGAAGCCGACGCGACTCCTCATACCGTCGCCGTTATTCCCTCCGACATGATCGGGCTCGACATCGGACCGGATACCGCGGCGGCGTTTATCGCGGAAATCGCCCGCGCCAAAACCGTTATATGGAACGGCCCGCTCGGATTTTTCGAGCTCCCGGCGTTCGCCGGCGCCACCCTGCGAGTCGGCGAGGCGCTCGCCAATCAAGCGGGCGTCATTTCGATTATCGGCGGCGGCGACACGGCTGCGGCCTTCGCCCATGCGCCGTGGGCGAGCAAGTTCACCCATATCTCGACCGGCGGCGGAGCCACGCTGGAATTTCTCGAAGGTCGCGAGCTGCCGGGCGTGAAGGCGCTCGAAGTCTGACATCGTACACACAAGAAGGACGCGCGTGCGCAAAAAACTAATCGCCGGAAACTGGAAGATGAATCTTGGGCCGCTCGAGGCCCGCGCGCTCATCGCCGCTATCCGCGCCGAGATCGATCGCGACGCCGCGGCGCTGGCCAAAGATCGCGACGTGATGGTCGCGCCGCCCGCCATTCTCATCCCGGCCGTGGCGGATGCGCTCGCGGGCTCGTCGATCCTGCTGGGCGCGCAAAATATGCACTACGAGGATAAAGGCGCGTTCACCGGCGAAGTGTCGCCGCCGATGCTGAAGGCCTATGGCGTGACCTGCGTCATCGCCGGCCATTCGGAGCGCCGCCACATCTTTCATGAAAGCGACGAACTGATTAACCGCAAAGTGCTGGCCGCGCTCAAGCACGCAATGGCGCCGATTCTGTGCGTCGGCGAAACCCAGGCGGAACACGACAGCGGCCGTGCGCTCGATGTCGTGCTGCGCCAGCTTCGGCTCGGGCTCGAGAACGTTGGCGACGATCATGTCAGCGCAGTCGCGATTGCGTACGAGCCGGTGTGGGCGATTGGCACCGGGCGCAACGCGACGCCCGACCAGGCCGATTCTGTCCACGCAGCGATCCGCGGCGCCATCCTCCAACGCTACGGCCCCGAGCGCGCGTCGGCGATGCGGATTATCTACGGCGGCAGCGTAAACGCCGACAATGTTGACTCGCTCGTCTCCAAGCCCGATATTGACGGGGCTCTGGTCGGCGGGGCAAGCTTAAAGGCTGACTCGTTCGCGCGCATCGTTCGGGCGCGGACTCGCTGAAGAAGACAAAATGGTTTCAATCGTCGTTTCGATTCACGTGATCGTCTGCGTGGCTATGTGCATCATTATCCTGCTGCAGCAGGGCAAGGGTGCGGAAGTCGGCGCCGTTTTCGGCGGCTCGAGCCAGACCGTCTTCGGCGCCAGCGGCGCAGGCAACGCGCTGACCAAGGCGACCTGGACGCTGGCGATTATTTTTTTCGCCAGCTCGATCTTCCTGGCGCTGAGTTCGGCGCGGCGCGTGACCGGCAGTATCTTCGATCGGCCGTTTTCGTCGGCGCCCGCGTCGAGCGTGATGCCGGCGTCGAAGCAGGCGCCCAAAAACGCGCTTCCCGCGGCGCCGGCCCCGGCCGGTCAACCTCCCGCCGGAGCCGCGACGCCGTCGTCGGCGAAGTAATAGAAGCAGTAGCTGTACTTTCGAATTCGCGCCGGAGCGCTCAGACCCTCAACCTCGCTCCGGCCGGCATGCACGATGCGCGGGTGGTGGAATGGCAGACACGCCAGTTTGAGGGGCTGGTGGTAGCAATACCGTGCGGGTTCAAGTCCCGCCCCGCGCACCAGCAGGGGCAACCCCTGCACCCAGTATTACGAAAAGAAAGAAAAGATGCGGGACTTCGTCCCTGTCAGAGTTCTTTTGTGTCATCCTGAGATTCGGGGGTAATGGGAATCGCATCTAAAGTTGCGCTTGCGGCGGCTGTTCTGCTGATCCGGGCGGCGTCCCTCAGCGCCGGCACAGTTCAGGTCGGTCTTCTTAACGATTCCGACTACGGCAAGTGGCAATGCGGCCCATCGATGCCGCCGCCGAAGCCGTCCGCGGAGTCCAGATGCGCGAGCGCCGAGTTTCAGAAATGCTCCTCATGCGACACCGTTGCCGTCACCAACAACTCCGACGCGCCGGTCGAAGTGAAGCTCGAGTTCAGCGGTGCAGGTTTTTCGGAGGAAGATACTAGCGGGACCGGGTCCTGGGGTTTGGGTGAGAGTCCAAACGGAGAAGAACGAGACTGCTCGAAGCCCGATCCGTGCGGCCATCTGCTCCCCGGAAAGCGCTGCGCCGCGGAAATCAGGTTCTGTCCAGAGCAATCGGGCGCCAGCCGTGGGCAGGTGAAAGTAATCATCGGCAAAGGCGGCAAATCGCGAACGACCACATTCGATCTGGTAGCAGACGCGAGCTACAGTCCCGAGCTGCAGGCGGCCGACGAAGCGCGACGACGCCATCTCGACGAACTGACGAAAATCCCGCACGTGGCCAAGGTCGAGCTCGATCCCACGGATGACGGCATCTTCATCAACGTGGAAGTCGAGGAAGACGCGAGCCTCGACAAAGTTCGGCGCGCCGCACCGCCGAAAATCGAAGGCTACGACGTCGAAGTAACCAGGTACATGCCGGTTTTCATTGGGTACTAGCGAAATTCCACAAGGCCGCCGAGCGATAACTGGCGCGGCTGCGGCGCGGCGGCCGGCCGCACCGTGCAGCGTTCGTGCTCGATAGGGAAGCCGTAGCGCGCGCGAATGCGATCGAAAATCACGCCCATCCGATCGTCGTACGCACGCGGAACGTACTCGGCGCGCGCGTAAAACATGTCGATACGCTCCGCCAGATGCGGGAATCGCTCCCTGACCAATGGAATGAAGCGGCGCGCCGCCGCGGGTTTTAGAAACAGCGAACGCCACCACACTGCCGACGCGCCCGCGCGATGCGCTCCGCGAATCACGCTCTCGATCGCCGCGGGATCGTCCGTCAGCCCCGGAATCATCGGCATCATCAGCACGTTGCACCGGATACCCGCCCGCGCCAGCTCCAGCAGCGCGCGCAGCCGCAGGCCCGGACGCGGCGCTCGCGGCTCGAGGATTCGTTGCAGTTTTCGATCGAGCGTTATCAGCGAGAAGTTCACCGACAGCTTCGAGCGCCGATTAATCTTTTTGAGCCACTCGAGGTCGCGGACGATCAAGCTGGATTTGGTCGTGATCGACAGCTCCAGCCCCGACAGTTGCGCAAAAACCTCGAGCATCGAGCGCGTCAGCCCGTATTTCCGCTCGGCCGGCTGATACGGGTCGGTCGCCGTGCCGATTGCGATCGCGTCGGTGCCGATCGGCGTGCGCGAGAGCGTGCGCGCCAGCACCTCGGCCGCCATCCGCTTGACGAAAATTCTGCGCTCGAAGTCCATCGGGTCGCGCAGCTCGAGAAAATCGTGAGTGTAGCGCGCGTAGCAGTACCCGCATCCGAACTCGCAGCCGCGATACGGGTTGATCGTCCATCGAAACGGCACGCGCGGGCTGTCGCATCGATTGAGAATCTGCCGCACCGGCATCTCGATAAACTCGACGCCGCGGGTGGCTTCGAGGTCTTCGGGCGGGGCCGAATAGAGCGGCAATGTGGCGACGGCTTTCATCTGACGGCACGGCTATTTTCGCTTTTTCTTCGCTAAAGTCAAGCTGTGTCGGCCAGACGTCTTTGCGCTGGGCGGGATTTCGGCGTCATCCGAGGAAATGCAGGAGTATCTGCTGCGGCAAAGCTGCTAGGTTCTATACGGAGCGCGTGGCGCGGGGTAGCGCGTCGCAGCGGGAGGAGATCGCGATGGCAGATAATGGGCGCAAATATCGTGAGAAGTACGGCGAATGGGCTCTCGTGACGGGCGCGTCGGCGGGAATTGGCCTTGAGTTTGCGCGGGCGCTTGCGCGCGAGGGCATGTCGATAGTGCTGACGGCCAGGCGCGAGGAACGGCTCAATGCGCTCGCCGCGGAACTGCGCCAGAATTTTCACGTCGATACGCGGGTGGTCGCGGCCGATCTCGCGGCGCCGGACGGCGCGGATCGTCTGGCCGACGCAGTCGCGGATTTGCCGATCGCATTTCTGGTCAACAACGCCGGCTTCGGCTACGCGGGCCGTTTCGACAAGCAGGCAATCGACCGGCTGCGCGCGATGGTGGTCGTGAACTGCGTCGTGCCGGTGGTGCTGACCAGCCGCATCATGCCCGGGATGGTCAAGCGTGGACGCGGCGCGGTGATCATTGTGGGATCGGTGGCGGGACGCCAGCCGCTGCCGCTGCACGCGGTTTACAGCGCAACCAAGGGATTCGATCTGCTGTTCGGCGAGGGGTTGTGGGGCGAGCTGCGCGGGACGGGCATCGATGCGCTGGTGATAGAGCCGGGCGCCACGAAGACCGAGTTCCAGGCAGTGGCGGGGGAGAGCGTGGGGCCTGACCACGGCGAGCCGGCGGAAAATGTGGTGCGGGTCGCGCTCGACGCGCTCGGCAAGCAGCCGAGCGTTATCTCGGGATGGTTCAACTGGGTGCGCGCCAATGCGACGCGGCTGGTGCCTCGATCGACGGCGGTGATCATCGCGAAGAAGGTGACCGAAGGGTCGACCCCGCAAGAGCTGCGGTAAAGCGAATAGTCAGCTTGTTCGAACCGCCGGCAACTCGCTCATGGAATTGTCGCGAGATCGTAGGCGGGCGGCAGTTTCTCCGCGATCGTCGCGAGCGACGACCCGTCAGCGGTTGCGCGAACGACGGCGCCGTCGTTGCAGACCGCGAAGAAGCCGCCGTTCTCCGGATCGGCCTTCAGCCGCATCACCATGCCGCGCCCAAAACTCTGTTCGGTGGAAATCGGCGTAAAACTTTCGCCGCGATCGCCGCTGCGGAACAGCATCGCGTCGGCGCCGGCCGGTCCGACCCGCCAGGTGGGCGGCGGGCCCATCGCGGCCACGGTAAAAACGTCTTCGCTGTCCGGCCGGCTTACCAGCAGCGGGACAGTGTAGGTGCGGTTGAGCCCGCGCGTCACGTGTTGCCACGATTTGCCGGCGTTGCCGGACAAGTAGAACCCATTGCCGGTGGTGGCGTAGAGGCGGTGCGAATCGCGCGAGTCCACCGCGACGGTATGAACATCCCAATGGAGACCGTCGTTGAGCGGCTCGAAGGACGCGCCGTCGCTGCGCGAGCGGAAGACGCCGCCCTCCTCGACGCCGACGTACATCGTGGACGGGTCATGCGGATCGAAGGCGATGGAACGCACGTGCGGGATATGCGGCGCCGGCGGAAACGTCCAGCGGTCGCGCCCCGGGATTTTCAGGAAGCCGTCGGATTCCTTGAAGATGCGCCCGCGATCGTCGCTGCGGAACAGGCGGGCGTGCGACGTTCCGATGAATACGCGATCCTTCACCGCGGGAGAGGCGGCGATCGACCAGACCTCTTCCTCGCGCGCGAGCGGGGGAGTCACGTCGGTCCAGGTTCTGCCGCCGTCGGTCGATCGCGCGAGCGTGCCCTTGCCGCGGATGCTCTCGGTTGAACCGGCGTAGATTAGCGTGGGATCGACGGTATCCTGCGCCATGCACCAGACGGCTGACGGATCGGCAAGCACCATCAGCGGAGCCCCGCCGCGCGAGGGATCCAGAATCACAATGCCCTTGGCCGTCCCGATGCACAGACGCATCCCAGTGTACACCTCTCGTGAGCGCGACCGATCGTAGCGCAAACGACTCGGACGCAACAGCGGCGAGGAAGGAGAAGAACTTGATTGTAACGAAACCCACCGTGGGCTTCGTGCTTCCTTGGGCAGGGGTGACCCCTGCCCCCAATGTTAAGAAAAGATGCGGGACTTCGTCCCGGTTAGAACTTGGCCGGGCGGAGCATCTTCTGGTTTGCGGCGCGCCTTGATAGAGAGATGCGCATGAAGCTTCGACACGGCGCCGCGCTCGCGATCGTTGCCTGGTATCTGATGATCCCGCCGATCAATGCCGACAACAGAGTTGACGCAGGTGCGCCCTTGTCGAAGTGGAGAAAAAGCGTGAGCTTTGACTCCGCGAAGGAATGCGAGGCGTCTCTGAAGGACTCAATCGAAAACCCAATGACACCATCCGAATATCAAATAGCCGCGCAGGCCACGCTGAAGGCCAAAATGCATCCCCTTAGTAAGTCGGAAATGAGCAGACGGATGGAGGAATCCGTGTGCGTCTCGGCCGACGATCCCCGCCTCAAGCCAAAAGCAAAATAACGGCGGCGCGGACAACCTACGTCAGCTTGGTGCCGACTTTGAGATCGCCGGCAGCTGCGAGCTCGGCGGGTGCTACCTTCTTTGGATTTGGATCGATTCGCGCTCGCTTGACCGTAATCGTCCCGCCCGCTAGCGCGATTTTCATTCCATCCGCATCGATAACGGCTATCGTTCCTGGATCGCCATCTGAGCGGCCTGCTGAGAAGCTGGCGTCGTAGAGGCGCAGGCGTTTGTCGCCGACGCTGGCGAACGCGCCCGGCTGTGGGTCGCATCCGCGAATCAGGTTGAAGACCTCGCGCGCCGGTTTTGCAAAATCGATCTTCGCGTGCTGGTCGCGGCACGGCGGCTCGTAGCTCGCCTTGCTCTCGTCCTGCACGAGCGCGGGCGCGTTGCCCGATTTGATCAGATCGACCGCTTCGACCATCGCGTCGATTCCCATCGGGAACAGCGTGTTGAAGTAAATCGAGCCGACGGTGTCACTCTCCGCAATCGCCGCGCGCTTCTGAACGAGGATCGGTCCGGTGTCGATACCCTTATCCGGCCAGTACCAGGTGATTCCTGTTTCCGCGTCGCCCTGGATAATTGCCCAGTTGATCCCGCTGGCGCCGCGATGGCGCGGGAGGAGGGAAGGGTGAAAGCAGATCGACTTGTAGCGCGGCGCGTAGAGAATCCGCTCGGGAATTATCAGGGTGACGAACGCGAGGATGGCCAGCTCGGCGTCCAGCGCTTTGAAATGCTCGAACGCGGCGTCGTTCTTGAACGACTTGGGCTGGCTGAGCGGCAGGCCCATCGTGCGCGCCTTGGCGGCCAGCGGGTCCGCCTTGCCGGCGGGCGGATCGGGCGGCGCGAAGACGTGAACGATTTCGTCACCGTGATTGACGAGCGCCTCGAGCGCCTTTTCCGCGAATGCAGCCTGGCCGAGCAGTGCGATACGCAAGCTGGTGTTCCTCCGTAGGTTTCCGGCGCAGTTCTGCGCTCACGCTACCAAATCAAAAATCTACTTGCACCTTGAAACGACGTGTCAGTTGCGGCGTACATTGAACTGGGAATCGAACCAGAGCTTCAGGGCAACTCAAGCGATGCGCAGTTTTGGCATTTCAAGTTTTCCACTTTTTTCATTGGCCGTCGCCGCGGTGATATTGACGGCCGTGGTATTTTCCGCGACGGCGGGTGCGCCGGCGTATCAGCCTGTGCCGGCGGCGGGGAATCATGACGAGTCGCTCGAGCTCGGCGCCGGCGCCAGCAAGACGGCGCGCACGTTCGTCGTGCATCTGCCTCCCCGGTTCGACGGCAAATCGAAACTGCCGGTGGTGATTATGCTCCACGGAGCGGGCGGCAGCGGTGCGGAAGCGATCGCTCAGACGGGATGGGGCGCGAAGTCCGATCGCGAGGGCTTCATCGCGGTTTTCCCCGACGGCACTCCGCCGCGCGCTGCGCTTCCGGCCCGATTCCTGACCAATCCGCGGCTGTGGAACGACGGCTCCGGCCGCGGCGCGATCGGCGTGGACAAGGTGGACGACCTCGGCTTTATCTCCGCGATGATCGATTTCCTGGAGGCGCGCTACGGCGCCGACCCGGCCCGAATCTATTGCACAGGCTTTTCCAACGGCGCGTCGATGACGTTCAGCGTGGGACTCAACCTGTCGAATCGAATCGCCGCGATCGCGCCCGTCTCCGGCCATCTCTGGTGCCAGGAAAAACAACTCACGTATCCCGTTCCGTTGCTCTTCATCATCGGAACGAAAGACCCGCTCAACCCGATCGACGGCGGCAACGTGAAAATCCCGTGGGGGATGACTCAGTACCACCCGCCCGTCGAGAATTCGCTCAAGGAGTGGGAACGGATGCTCGGCTGCGGACCGGAAGTGCAGACGGCTCGCGGCAACGGCGTGCTCGAAATCACCTACGATCGCTGCGCCAAGGGCGGAGAGGTCGAGTACTACCGGGTCAGAGGATTGGGCCATGTGTGGCCCGGCGGGCGCAATCAGCTGCCGGAGAAGTGGGTTGGCAAGCCGAGCAACAGTCTCAACGCGACCGACGTCATCTGGGAATTCTTCAAAGCGCATCCGCGGACACAGGCGCCTTGAGCCAATGCTTCGCTGAATTTCATCGAAGAACGATTGACACGGTCGGTTGCAGCCCGCTTTGATGACCGATCGAATGTTCTTCACTCGACGCGCTCCCAAAATTCTCGCGATCCTCCTCTTACTCGCAGTCGCAGTCGCCGCGCCCTGCCTGGCGCAAGACCATTGGGGTGCCCGTCGCGGCCGCGGCCGTATCGTGGTGCTGATGGTGTGGGATGGGCTGCGGCCAGACTTCGTCACGCAACGCGACACGCCGAATCTTTTCCGGCTGGCGCGCGACGGCGTGCGCTTTGACCGCCATCACGCGATCTTCCCGACGCTTACGATGGTGAACGCCACCGCGCTTGCCACCGGAGCGCCGCCCGGCGTCAACGGACTCGAGGGCAACGTGTTCTATGTGCCGGCGGATGCGGCGCCGGCTATCGGCAACACTTTTCCCTTTGAGGCCAAGCCCGGGGCGCCCACGATTGCGAAAGACGCGGAGGGTCGGATGGTCTGGGCGGAGGGCGCCAGGGCAATCGTCAACTTAAACGGCGCGGGTGGATTCAAGGGCCGGCTGATCGGGTTGGACACAATCACGCAGGAAGTCGCGCGCGAGGGCGGCTACATCGCCGTGATCGGCAAGCAGGGACCGACCTCGGTGTTTGACAATCGCGTTGAAACGGTCGTCGACGGCAAGGATATTCTCGGCGATCTTCACAAGGATTACCTGTTCGCCTCGGACGATCTGGTCGAGCCCGAGTCGGTGAGTCGGAAAATAAGCTCCGCGATGCCGCCCGAATCGAAAGCCCCGATCGCCGATGAGCAGCGCGACTTGTACTTCGCGCGGCTGGCCGTGGAAGACGCGCTGCCGGCGGCCAAGCGCGCGGCGGATGCGGGCCGGCCTGCGTTGGTTGTTTTCTGGCAGCACAATCCCGATCTCACGCAGCACATTGCCGGCTTGGGCACGTCGCCCGCGATCGAGGCGCTCAGCCTTTGCGACAACAACCTGATGCGTCTTCGCGCGGCGATCGACGCGCTGGGCATCGCGGACAAAACCGACCTGATAGTGGTCTCGGACCACGGCTTCGCGACGATTAAGTTCCGAATCGTTCTGTCGGAAATGCTGGTGGCGGCGGGAATCAAGAAATCGCACGACAGCACCGACATCATAGTCGCCCCCAACGGCGGCGCGGACCTGGTTTACCTGTCGCCGACGGAATTTCCCACGCCGCAGTCGCGCCACGCGGTGCTGCAGAAGATCGTCAACTTCGCCGAGGCGCAGGAATGGTGCGGACCGATCTTCTCGCGCGAGTCCGCCACCGCGCCCGATGAGCCGAGCCGTCGTGGCCGTCGCCGCCGGCGCGCGCCCAAACCGTACCTCGGATGGATCGACGGCACCTTCAGCCAGCGCGTCGTGGGTCTCTACAATTCCGCGCGCTCGCCGGACCTGGTGATTTCATTTCGCGAGGAGCCCAACGCCGACAACAAGGGCCTTACCGGGCCGGGCAATCCCGCGTTCCTGATCGGCGAGACTGGACAGGTCTCGACCCGCAACAAGTCCGCCGAACTGGTGCATCCGGTAAAAGGACTCGTGTACGAGGATAGCGGGACCAGCGAGACCTTCACGACCGGGATGGGGATGCATGGCGCGGCAGGCGAGCGCGAGATTCATAACTTTTGCGCTGCGATTGGCCCGGACTTCCGGCGCGGGTTCGTCGATTTCAATCCCACCGCGAACATCGACGTTGCGCCGACGATCACGCAGATATTGGGTATGCTGCCGAATATCGGCCCGGGCGGTGTGGCGCCCGCCGGGCGCGCGATGGCCGAGGCGTTGACCGATGGCCGCCACGGCGCTGGAGGAGCGCATACGCAAACGATGACGACCGACCTGACGCTGCAAGGCGTCGAGGCCGTGACGACGATTCAAGTGACCTGGCTCGGCGACGAGCCGTATCTCGACGGCTCGACGGTCGCGCATAAGCCGCTAGGCAGCTCACCATAAAAGGCAGGGGTGACCCCTGCACCGCAGGGCTGAGCCCTGCACCCAGTGTTAAGGCCGCGCTCCGTTGTCGCGCGCGGCCCCTGCCACCGGCTTAATACTGCGCTGCCGTCGCCACGGCCAGGGGTGACCCCTGCACCGCAGGGCTGAGCCCTGCACCCAGTGTTAAGGCCGCGCTCCGTTGTCGCGCGCGGCCTCTTAATACTGGCCAGCCGTGCCAACGGCCGGGCTTCGCCCTGTTAGAAGGGTTAGAGGGCGGATTAGGCGGTTGTTGATGGTTCTGGTTCGATGCCCGCGCCTTGTGTTTTTGCGTCATGCCTTGCGCGTTAATTTCCTCGCCCTGTAAGGGAGAGGATGAAGGTGAGGGTCCGATTACAGCGCGCCCTGTTTCCCCTTCTTAATACTGGCCTCCCGTGCCAACGGCCGTCTTTTCTTAACGGTGGGTGCAGGGGTCACCCCTGCCCCGTGCCAACGGGCGCGCGATTCAGGATTCTGCGTCCATTCTTTAGCCGTCCGCTTCTTATCTTTGCGTCATCCCGAGCGTAGCCGAGGGACCCCGGATCTTATCCATTTGCGCGGCTAACCCGGGAGCACGGCACGGAGAGTCCTTTGTCCTACCCGATTGTCGCGCGATTACGGGACGAGGGCGCGCGAGAAGGCGACAGCGGTTCAATGGTCAAATAGATGGCTCAGATCTACATCGACCGGAAAACTCGACCGTGGGTGCGGACCACAGTATAGGACGGCCACGAGATGAAGGCCTCGATATTCGATGCTGTCGAAGTACACTCGCGCAGCATTGTCGCGGTTAGTCTTATTGCCTTTGGTAAGGTGTTGTTCCGTCGAACCTCTCATGACGACCCTACTATCAATTGTAACCTTATATCCAATAACGATTTGACCGTTCAACGCGTGCTGAAGAGCGTGTTGCAAAAAAAACTCACTCAAATCCCCTATATTTGTCCCAACCTTCTGTGCATAGTCCGCCAACGCGAGCGCAGCGTCATTTGCGAATAGGTGGCGAAGGTCGCTGAGACTATCAGCGTAATCAAGCGCATGCTCAGCGATCACTAATCTCGGCTCGGATCGCGCGGCAGCGAGGAAGGCCTCGCTCGGGATGCTAAGCTGTCGTGCTGGGGAACTCTGAGGAGTCAGCCAGGATCGAATGCCAGTGGCCTGCTCCCCAATTTCCCGCCAATCATAAGTAGAGTCCGCCGGTTTTTTCGCCCTCCTCGGGCGGTTGCGTTTCCCGTCTTTTTAACGCTGCGAACTCGGCTGGCGTCAAGGCGCCGAGACTG